>NZ_JAPHPY010000076.1:0-16288 GCF_026241575.1 Vibrio sp. Sgm 5 | reverse complement strand
CTCCGTTACAAATCAGCAAAGTATCCAATCTGGAAAAAGAAAAATGCCAGTCAGCTTAACTGACTGGCATTAGCACATTGGCTGCTCTTTTTTGTTTGAAAATAATCAGTTGGTCGATGTACCACTGTTGTCTTCACTTGATACCGTGCTAATACTCGTATCTCGGTATGGCGAATTGGTTAGATTGATTTGCAGACGAACCACGTTATCGATCAACTGAACCAGAGGACCCCATTTTACCATCTTTTCTTTCTCGAACACGGAGTTAAAGTTCTCTGGTGTCCAATCCATTAAGTAGCGCGGGTTTAGCGTACGCCCAAGAAAGCGTACTTCGTAATGAAGGTGTGGCCCAGTCGAGTTACCTGAATTACCACATTTCGCTATTACATCGCCTTTACTGACAAACTGGCCATTTTTCACGCTGAATTTGTTCAGATGAGCGAATGAGCTTGAGAAACCAAATGAATGACGGAGCGTAAGGTAGTTACCGTATCCACGATTACTTGGTCGCACCGTTTCTACCACACCATCCGCTGGGGCTAAGATTTCTTCGCCGCGTTTACATGTAAGGTCGATGCCTGTATGCACATGACGTTTGCCAGAAATAGGGTTAATCCGACTGCCATAAGGGGAGGAGATACGTTGGTAAGTCATCGGACTGTCGTTTGGAATTAAACGGAACATCGTTGCGCGCACTGCTGAATCAATGGCTGCGGCATCAATACGCTCTTCTAGGGCAACGTTGTACTCTTCGCTTTCAAGCTCTTCGTCAGCGAGACCGAGAACCGACTCCACATCATATACACGCTTACCTAGCAATTGAATCTGATTGTTTTTGTCAGTTAAAGATTGAGAAAGAGAGTGGTTCGTATCAAGTTGTTCTTCATACAGTGCCGTGATCTCCGCTTTTTCACCTTCCAGCTTTGCGATGGTTTGGTTTAGCGTCTCTTGATTGTATGTTTGTTGTTGATTCAAATACCAAGCGCTACCAACGACGGCAGGCAAAGCGATGACTGACACACATACTGCAAGGATCGAAAGGCGACCCACATAAAATTGCTGATTCCCATCTTTTGTTGGGATCTGCATGATGATTTTTTTAGACATAGTTATTGTTACTAAAGCAGGCGTTCAATTTATTCTTCCCCCAAATCAGAAAGGTATTCTAACTCTCGATTCAGCAGCTCGTTATTGCCTACGTTTAACTCTATAAATCGTTTTAATTGGCTAATACTATCGATGTCTATGTTGATGATCTTCAGCCGGATCTCGTTACTTGCAACAGCGATGATATCAGCGGTTAACTGCATCACCTGTTCTGATTGAGCGAACGAGAATGCGACTTCTACCGGTAGTGACGACTCAAGTGAGTTTGCATTTTCAGCTCTTAACAATAAACCATGTAATGAGAGATCTTGAATCGTGGCTTGTAGTGCCAAGTCACTTTGTTCCACTAAAGCAGAAACTTGGTAGATGATGCGTGAAAAGCGTCGTCTCTCCGTCATAGAGCTTTCTCATATAGTCGTCGAATCTGTCGATGACTATATCAAATAGAACAAAAATTGTTCAATTGTTGTTCTTAAAATGTCGAGGTAGCACAGAGTTACGATTGCTAAAGGTCAAGCTCTTAATTGAAAAAATGCCAATCTGAGCCATTTATGCAACACATACAACAAAGGCCGCTATGATAGCGACCTTTGTACGAATTACAAGCAAAGGTGAGTGTAAGGTGATATACCGCACACTCATCTTATAAACGAAATTACTTCGATACGCGCTTGTATTTGATACGGTGTGGTTCAGCGGCTTCAGGACCAAGCGTCTTCTTCAGCCATTCCATATACTCGTTGTAGTTACCTTCGTAGAAGTTAACTTGGCCTTCATCGCGGTAGTCGATGATGTGCGTTGCGATACGGTCTAGGAACCAACGGTCGTGCGAGATAACCATGGCACAACCAGGGAACTCAAGCAGCGCTTCTTCAAGTGCACGTAGTGTTTCAACGTCAAGGTCGTTGGTTGGCTCATCGAGTAGTAGTACGTTACCGCCAGCTTTAAGCAGCTTAGCAAGGTGCACACGGTTACGCTCACCACCAGAAAGCTCGCCGATAACTTTCTGTTGATCTGAGCCTTTGAAGTTAAAGCGAGAACAGTAAGCACGTGCAGGGATTTCGAAGTTGTTGATCTTGATGATATCAGCACCTTCTGAGATCTCTTGGAATACCGTGTTTTTATCGTTCATTGAATCACGGAACTGCTCAACAGAAGCCAGTTTCACAGTGTCACCCAGTTCAATCGTACCCGAATCAGGTTGTTCAGTACCGCTTAGCATCTTGAATAGGGTTGATTTACCCGCACCGTTGGCACCGATGATACCCACGATGGCACCCTTAGGCATGCTGAATGATAGATCATCGATAAGAACGCGACCGTCGAATGACTTAGTCAGGTTGTTCACTTCGATAACTTTATCACCTAGACGCTCACCTGGCGGGATGAACAGCTCGTTAGTTTCGTTACGTTTTTGGTGGTCAGTGTTTTGTAGCTCTTCAAAGCGCGCCATACGTGCTTTAGATTTCGCTTGGCGACCTTTAGGGTTTTGACGAACCCATTCAAGTTCTTTCTCGATGGTCTTTTGACGAGCTTTTTCTTGCGACGCTTCTTGTTGTAGACGCGCATCTTTTTGCTCTAGCCAAGAGGTGTAGTTACCTTCCCATGGAATACCTTCACCACGGTCAAGTTCTAGGATCCAACCCGCTGCGTTATCTAGGAAGTAACGGTCGTGGGTAATCGCAACTACAGTACCAGTGTAATCAACTAGGAAGCGTTCTAGCCATGCAACAGACTCAGCATCCAAGTGGTTGGTTGGTTCGTCGAGCAGTAGCATGTCTGGTTTTTCTAGAAGAAGACGGCAGATAGCCACACGGCGACGCTCACCACCGGATAGGTGTTGGATTTTTTGATCCCATTCAGGAAGACGAAGTGCATCAGCAGCACGTTCTAGCGCGTTGTCTAGGTTGTGACCATCTTTCGCTTGAATTAGCGCTTCTAGTTCACCCTGTTCTTTTGCTAGAGCATCAAAATCGGCATCTGGTTCTGCATACGCTGCATATACCGCATCCAAGCGCTTAAGTGCGCCAGCAACATCTGCAACAGCTTCTTCAACGATTTCACGAACGGTTTTTGACTCGTCCAGAACGGGCTCCTGCGGTAGGTAACCTACGTTTAGGCCCGGTTGTGGGCGTGCTTCACCATCGATATCGGTATCGATACCCGCCATGATACGTAGCAGCGTAGATTTACCCGCACCGTTCAGACCTAGAACACCGATTTTTGCACCAGGGAAGAAGCTTAGAGAGATGTCTTTAAGAATTTGACGCTTAGGTGGCACAATTTTGCTCACCCGCGACATGGTATATACGTATTCAGCCATTGCCGATCGTTCCTAAATTAACTGTCATTCAAAGGCTCTATTTTATACCAACTCCTTCAGTTTTGTTACCGCATTGCAAGAAATTAGCATCTTGTGTGATTTCTTCTTCATCGCTGACCGGAAACTCTCAACTTTAGGGTATACACTTTTCTTGTTCGTCTTTAAATCAAAGCCAACAGTTCATTTAGTTGGATGAATTGATGGGAATCTATTTGTCTTAAAGGGTTCTAAAGTTTTACGAGTACAACATTTATTACATCAAGTCGCTTTACAATAAGCACTTATTACGGTGTAAATAGATGCATATGCTTTATTGCTTACTACGTTTGTATTCACCAGTGGTAAAGCATGAAGAGAGAAACTTCTGGGGAAAATGACGCACATGAAATTCAACGTAACTGAATTGGCTAAAAGAGTATGCTACGCAGCCGCTTTATGTGCGGTAAGCGTGTCGGCAAACGCGACGCTGAGCCTAGAAAAGCAGCGTCAAGTCTATGAGCAGGCACAAAATTTATTAGACAAGAATGACATTGATGGCTACTTGTCTATTCGTTCCAAAATCGCTGATTATCCACTCACTCCTTATGTGGACTATCGGGTATTTCTGAGGCAATTATCGAGCAAGTCACCACAACAGGTAGATGCGTTTATTAGTGAACATGAAGCTTTTCCATTCTCACGTCGTATTCGCGCCCCGTATCTAGATAACCTTTATCGCCAGAAAGATTGGAAAACCATTACCGAGTTCCAGAAAGTTGAGCCAAGTGGTGAGCGTTATCAGTGTATTTTCTATGTCGCTCAGCTAGAACAAGGGAAACAAGTCGCGGCCTTTAAAGGCGCAGAGCACATGTGGCTGCGCGGCAAGAGTATTGCTGATGAATGTGACCCACTGTTCTCTGCATGGGACAAAGCGGGTGAACGTACAGATGACATGATTTTACAACGCATGTTATTAGCATTTGATGCGCGTAATGGCGGGCTAATGGCCTATCTGCAAAAGTTGCCTACATCGGCCAAAGCTCAGCAGCAAGCCAAAGCGATGAAGGTATTGTTCGATAAGCCTGAAAATGTGGCGGAGTTTGCCAAGAAGCAACAAGCGAATGACTTTAATCGAACTCAAGCAGAATTCGCATTAGAGAAACTGGCTCGAAAAAACACCAAGCAAGCGCAAGATGCTTATGCGACCGTAGTGAAAGGGCAAAAGTTCTCTCCAGAAAAGGCTCAAGCACTGGCGGATTACATTGCGATTCGTTTGATTCGTACTGAATCATATTCATTGGCGAAGTGGCGCGATGACAAAACAAAAACCAGTAAAAACCTACCTCTGATTGAAAGTCGTATTCGTTTATCGATTCAAAATGGCGACTGGCAAGGGGTAAAAAAATGGATCGCAGTGCTTAATGATGAAGAGCAAGCATCACTTCGGTGGCAATACTGGTTAGGGCGCAGTGAAATCGCATTGGGTGATGAAGTCGCAGGCAAGCAACGTTTAGCAAAACAGACTGGCCAGCGTAACTTTTACAGTGTGGCCGCAGCGAATGCGATTGGTCAATCGATCAAGTATCCATCAAGCTCTGTTAAGCTCGATAAGAAAGCTATTCAGCCATATCAAAAATCGCTGCTTCGTATTGAAGAGCTGATAGCAACCGACAAGATCGCTGCGGCGAAGAGTGAATGGACACATTTGCTCCGTCGTGTTGGTAAAGAGGAAAAAACGCAACTTGCCGCTTTTGCCGCGTCTAAGCATTGGCATAACTTGACGGTTATTGCGAGTATTCAAGCTCAGATGTGGGATAACATTCCGTTGCGATTCCCTGTCGCGCATCGCTGGTGGTTTAACTTTTACGCTGAGAAACACAATATCGACCCAATCACAATGATGTCTTTGGCGAGACAAGAGAGTGCACTTGATTCTGAAGCGCGCTCTCCGGTTGGAGCTCGTGGTCTGATGCAGATTATGCCTGCGACGGCTAAGTACACGGCAAACAAGTACAAGCTGAAATATCAAGGTACGCAAGATCTCTACAATGTAGGTAAGAACATTGAAATTGGTAGCCATTACTTACAAGGCTTAATGGAAGATTACGATAATAATCGTATTTTTTCGCTCGCTGCTTATAATGCAGGGCCTAACCGAGTAAAAATGTGGCGAGAGCGAACTCAAGGAAAAGTGGATGCTTATTCCTTTATAGAGGCGATTTCATTTAAAGAGACGCGTGGGTATGTACAGAACATTTTGATGTTCGAAACGTACTACCGCGACCTTTTAGGTGTCGACGGTTCGTTCTTGACCCAAGAAGAGATCAATACCAAGTATTGAGTGAGGTAACTTGATGTCACATGAACCTGAGTACAAAGACTGGCAACAGATTGTCGAGTTAATCCGTTCAAGTGTGGACAATCAGCAACACGAAATGTTGTTGACCATGCTAATGACACCGGATGAGCGAGAGTCACTGACCGCACGCGTTAATATTCTCAACGAGTTGCTAAAAGGTGAGCTCTCACAGCGTCAAATCAGTCAAATGCTTGGGGTTGGTATTGCGACAATTACCCGTGGCTCTAACGAGTTAAAGTCAAAGTCCGATGTCGACAAAGACAAACTTAAGACATTATTAGAGCTGGGCGCTCAATAATCTTTGAGTTACGGACAGCAAAAAGGGCGGAATATCCGCCCTTTTTAATACGTACTTTACTCGACTATCAGCTTCAGACTCTTAATAAGAGCCACACAGCTATAGGTTTGCAGGGAAATGTTCAGGGTTGGTAAAAGGAATCAACGCCAGAATCAAAGCTTGGTGGTAGACCGAACTGCGCGTCAGTTGGTTTTGAGTTAACAGGCCAATTGCGCCACCTTTTTGTTTGATGTTGTCAGTACCAAATACTTCATCCATTACATCACCCAGTTCATTGGCATGTTCAAGTGTTTCTAGCACTTCTGGTGGTAGCATTAAACTTGCTGAACGCGACTCTCCACGATGAGTCGCGGATTCAATCACCATCCAAGCAAAAGTAACTTTTCCTTCAATACCCGCTTCTAAACCAATATAGAAATCAGCATTCGGCATCTCAGTTTTAGCATTGCGAACACGATTTAAAGCACCTCGGCGTGTTTCATCATTGGTCATTGGCTGGTCTGAAACTTCACTCGGGACACTGACTCCGAAAAAGTTAAAACGTTGTTCAGGGAAAGCACTTTGAAAAGCACTCTCTACGGCTTTAATTTTTGCAGGGTTGAGTGAAGCGATAACGACTTTTTGGTCTACCATGATCTTTTTACCTATCGATGTCTATTAACCCAATTTTACTTGAGTGGGTTTTACGTTCTCACTTGGGTAACATCCTAATACTTTCAGGTGTTTAGTTATCTTGGTGAGCTCATCGAGCACATGCTGCATGGCGGTGGAACCAAGGTGTGATTCTAAATCAACATAGAACATTTCTTCCCATGGGTTACCCATGATCGGACGGGACTCTAACTTAGTCATGTTGATACCGAAACGTTGCAGTACTAACAGGGTCTCGACTAAAGAACCTGCCTCTTGAGAGGTAGACATAATCAATGTGGTTTTTGCCGGTATCTGTGTGGAGACCTCGACAGGTTTACGAGCAACCACAATAAAACGGGTATGGTTTTCAGTTTGGTTCGCGATGTTGCCTTGGATCGCTTGTAAGCCATAAAGCTTACCACTGGAAGCATTACCGATAGCGGCGACATCATCACGGCCCAATTCTTGTACCTTCTGCATCGCATCAGCTGTGCTCGCACAAGATTCGAGTTGAACGCCTTTCATTCTACTAAGGAACTCACTGCATTGCTGATGGGGCTGCGGGTGAGAGTAAAGCGTTTTGATGTTCTCTAGACGAATGTCTTTGGTTGCAACAAGGCAATGCTCAATCGGTTGAGTCAGCTCTCCTACGATATAAAGTGTTGTGTGTTGTAGAAGGTCGTAGACTTCGTTAATTGAACCAGAACTGGTGTTTTCAATTGGTAGAACACCATAATCAGCATGGCCAGATTCAACGGTCTGAGTTACTTCTTTGAAGTGCTCGCAGTTGAGTTCAATTAGCTCTGTATTTTTACGACTGAAGTACTCACGACTAGCTAAGTGAGAGTAAGACCCTTTAGCTCCTAAGAAAGCCACTCGTGCTAATGGTTTACGACTTTGCTGAGGGTTGACTAGGTTCTGTAGATAGCTTTGTTGCAAAAGCACCGAATCTTCGATGATCGTATGGAAAAGTTTGGTGATGTACTGAGCGTCGAGTTCGTATTTATCACGGCCGTTGGTAATCAGTTTTACTAGTAGTTGTTGTTCACGGACAGCATCACGAACAGGTTTTGATGTTTGGACTTTGCTTTTTGCTACTTCAATGCTGAGCTTACGACGTTCAGACAGCAAGCTTAAAAGCTCGTCATCAAGCTCATTCAAACGTAAACGAATTTCATCCAGGGAAATAGGTTGGTCAGTCATCAATTCTTTCCTTATAAAAAAAGCCTCCCGATTCGGGAGGCTTTCTGTTTGTTTTTGACTTTTCTTTCACAAACGAGTTAGCCCCTCCAACTATGGAAGGAAAAAGAAGTCAAAAAGAAACAGGTGAGTCAAATGCATAAATAGTGCTTAATTTGTGAGTGTTTAAACACAATAAGCAAGCAGGCGGGGAGCGTCAAGCAAAAAAATAGCGCCTTACGGCGCTACTTCCTCGATCTGGTCGGTTTACTCTTCTTCTTCCACTAACTCTGGCTTGCTAGCACGTCGAGCTTCAGGTTTGTGGGTCAGCTTATTCAATTGTCGTTCTAGTTTTTGCTCCACTTCGTTGATAGCTGCGTAAAGATCTTCGTGAGTAGCTGAGGCGATTAGTTGCCCTTTAGGAACCGTAATAACGGCTTCGAATTTCTTCTGTTTGTTTGGTTCCTCACTGAAAGTTGCTTGGCATCCGATGATGTCTACTTGCCATTTCTCCAGCTTTTTAAATTTGCTCTCAATATGAGCTCGGATTGCAGAGGTGATTTCGATATTTTTACCAGTGATGTTCATTGTCATAAATGTTTTTCCTCTGTTTCATCCCTCATGGGTTGAATTCAGATTACCGCTCTGAGGATAAAATAATGTGATATAGATCACTATTTTGAGTGGTTTTTTATAGGTGGGAAGTGAATGTGATCTTTCTCAAGAACTGTTTAGATTTCTGTGAAAATTGCTTGTTATCGGATTCGAAATCATTAGATTGGATAGAGTACTGAGCTGAAAACTATCCCGTTTTTAGGGGAGTTATACGGCCTGTAATTCTAGTTAGTTAAAAATTAACCAGAACAAAGATGTGAATCAGATCACTCTTAAAGTGCATAGTAAGTTAGATTCAAAAACGCCGCTCATGAACTGAGCGGCGTTTTTGGTTTTTTGTTCTCGGTTTTATGGCGTTTGGCTTATTTTCTTCAATGGCGTCATGAACACAGGGTCTTCTGGCGCTAATAAGACGTTGTCCAATGTCTTGGCTAGGTCGAGGCTTTCGAGTTGCTTGTAAATAACGTAGTAGCGGTTCACGTTAGTGACGTATCTGACGGTCTCGCCTAAGCTACGTCGCGTCACCACTTCTACATTGTGAAACCAAACGTTTGGGTCATAACCTTGTTGCGCGGCGCGTTTGCGCATTCTCTCTATATTTCCAGGCCCTGCATTGTATGCGGCAAGCGTTAGGTACAGTTTGTTCTCTTTACTGATTGCTTCATCGCTGAAGTAGTATCGACGTAGAAAGGCCATGTACTTCACACCAGCATGGACATTGTTCTCCAAGTTTCGAACGTTTTTAATGTTTACGTTTGGGTCGCTGGCAGTACTTGGCAGAATTTGCATGATGCCAACTGCACCTCGACTCGATACTAGATTATTGTTAAATCCAGATTCTTGATAGGCCACTGCGGCGATAAGCAGATAATCAAAATCGTATTTCTCTCCATATTTAGAGAATAAGGAAGAGAGCTTTTCTAATTGCGCGATTTTTTTCGGGTTGAGGGCTTTGTTGAGCCAATTAGTATTATCGATATATTTGCCGTAAATCACATTGCCCAATAAGGTGCCGGATCTTGATGTCTTGATGAATTTATTCACCACTTTCTTCAACTCTGGACTATCGTGCCTCATTGCCCATGCTATCTCACCGCCGGTGCGGAGGGGGATTTTGGTATGAGAGCGAATATCATCCATAAAGCTCATCCACAACTTGGCTTTGTGGCTATCAAGAACGATGGCTTTGACATAGCCATTGTTGAGCATTCCCACCAATTCGTAGTCTTGTAGTGTTTCTTCTATGAAATGCACAACAACAGGTGGTAAGCCTTTCTTATTAAGTTGTTTGTTTAATGCCTGAATACTCTCGAAGTAACTTGAACTGGCACGTACCCATATTTCCTTGCCGCTTAACTGGTCAAGCTTGGTCATCACAGGTGTTTTCTTGTCGGTGATCACCCACTCTTCAATTCCCGTAATGGCAGGATCACTAAAATCAACCAATTTCTTACGTGCGTCGGTAATGGTGAGATTCGCAACAACCAGATCTCCCAGCCCTTGTTCTAGGGAAGGAAGCAGCTCATCACGAGATACAGGAATGATTTGAATATTGATCTTAGGTTTGAGTTTGCGTAAATCTCTCTCAAAATGCGCAAGCAACTCAGCGCCAATCCCTTTTGGTTCACCTCCCTCTATGTAATAGAAACCCAAATCGGCAGATACCAACACACGCAAGACGTTCTTCTCTTTAATGACATCGAGATCACCTGTGTAAGGGGGCTGTCTCAGAGGGGACAACTCTAAAGCAAATGCTGATGCTGAGAGTAACAGTAGAAGTCCTGTCCATAGCTTTGATAATGCCATGTTCACATCCATGTTGATGGTGAAGGAGAACCTTAAGCATATGTGTCGCTTAAAAAATCATCAAGGTAATGAATGTGGTAACGAGAAAGGATAAAGCAAAAATAAGGAAGGGGGGGGGGACAAAACCGCCACAGGCAAAGCTGTGGCGGTTGGTATTATTTTACTGGGTTAAGCTTTATCAGCTCTTCCGTTCTGGAAACGGCATCTTTTAGTTCCAGTTGCTTGTAAGCTTCTAACTGAATATCCAGTGACTTGCGTGCTGCTTCAGTATCTGGGAATGCTTTTTGAAGTTCTTGGGCACGGTTAATCGCAGCAATCCAAGCTTCACGGCGTAGATAGAAGTCCGCAGTAGCAAGGTCGTAGTTTGCTAAGCGGTTTTTCAGTGCCACCATGCGTTTTTGTGAATCTTCAGCATATGGGCTGTTTGGGTAACGCTCTAGCAGTTTTTTGAAATCATCAAATGCTTTCTTAACTGGCTCTGGATCTCGGTCACTACGGTCAACGTTGAACAAGTCATGCATAAAGTTACGGTCTTGCGCCATGTGGCTCAAACCACGCATGTACAATACCCAGTCCATTTTTTCATGAGTTGGGTTCAAACGCATAAAGCGAGAAATCGTTGCAAGACCTAATGCTAGGTCGTCGTTTTTGTAGTACGCGTAAATAAGGTCAAGTTGTACCTGCTCAGAGTAGGCACCAAACGGGTAACGCGAATCTAAAGCTTCCAACTTCTCAATAGCAGAAAGCCAGTTACCACTTTGAAGCGACGTTTGCGCGTCAGCATACAGTTCAGAAGGTGGCACATCAGGAACGATTTCTTCTTTGCTTGCACAGCCAAACAGAAGGGATACCGCTAAAAGGCCTGTTAAAGTCTGATGTTTCATATCAGGAGTCTGTTCCTTGAATCTAAATATTTCTTAAGCTGCCGTTACTTTCTTTCCAGTAACAGATACAATGACGTAATAGTCTATTTTTCCACAGTCGTGAGCATTAGTCTCACAGTTTTTAAAAAAGTTCGATATGGCTCAGCAGATTGTTTTAACCAACACCGTAAAAGATAGCCAATTAGGTCAACGTTTGGACCAAGCTATCGCCGAATTATTCGCAGACTTTTCTCGCTCTCGCCTGAAAGAATGGCTTCTTGACGGGAAAGTACAAGTGAATGGTGAAGTTGTCACTAAACCTCGCACCAAAGTTATGGGTGGCGAGGAAATTACCTTGCAAGCCGAGCTGGAAGATGAAGAACGCTGGGAAGCGCAAGATATCCCTCTAGATATCGTCTACGAAGATGATGACATCATCGTAATCAATAAGCCTCGTGATTTTGTTGTTCACCCTGGTGCGGGTACTCCAGATGGTACCGTGCTCAACGCGCTATTGCATCATTATCCTGATATTGCAGAAGTACCTCGTGCAGGTATTGTGCACCGTTTGGATAAAGATACGACTGGCCTAATGGTGGTCGCAAAAACCGTTCCGGCGCAAACTCGTCTAGTTCGTGCTCTGCAAAAACGTAACATTACACGTGAATACGAAGCGATTGCTATCGGCCGTATGACAGCAGGCGGTAAAGTGGATAAGCCAATTGGTCGTCACTCTACTAAGCGTACGCTGATGGCTGTAGCACCTCTGGGTAAGCCAGCAGTAACACACTACCGTGTTGCTGAGCACTTCCGTGAGCATACACGCATTCGTCTTCGTCTAGAAACCGGTCGTACACACCAAATCCGTGTGCACATGTCTTACCTGCAGCATCCGCTATTAGGTGATACTGCTTACGGTGGTCGTGCTCGTATCCCGACAGGTGCTTCAGAAGAAGTGACTGCGATGATTCGTGGCTTTGACCGTCAAGCACTGCACGCGGTAATGCTTCGCTTTGAACATCCTATCACTGGTGAAGAGCTTGAGTTCCATGCTCCAGTGCCTGCGGATATGGTCGTCATGACAGAAGCGTTGCGCAAAGATACAGAAGAATACGGTCTACCAGACGAGTTCTAATATGAAGACAGTTATTCCCAACTGGCCTGCGCCTAAGAATGTAAAAGCTTTTTCCTCTACGAGAGTTGGGGGCTTTTCTTCTGCTCCGTATCAAGGGCTTAACTTAGGTGCACACGTTGGGGATGAACTGTCATTAGTTGAAAAAAACCGCGAATGGTTAGCGCAACAGGCAAATATGCCGACCGCACCTATCTGGTTAAACCAAACTCATTCGACGGTTGTCACTCAAGTGAGTGCTCCGACTTTGCAAGTGCTCGATGCGGATGGCATATATACGTGTTCAAGCAATGTTATCTGTTCTGCTATGACGGCAGATTGTTTACCCGTTTTACTGACCAATATGCAAGGTACCCAAGTTGCTGCGGTGCATGCCGGTTGGCGTGGTTTAGCGAATGGTATCATTGAAAACGTATTAGAGTTGTTTTCTGGTGAGGTAATGGCGTGGCTTGGTCCTGCTATTGGACCAAAAGCATTTGAAGTGGGGGAAGATGTCCTCCAAGCCTTTATGGATTTCGACTCACAAGCTTATCAAGCCTTTACCCCTCGTGATGTTGAAGGAAAGTGGTTAGCCGATATGTCCAAGCTTGCAACTCAGCGTCTTAATAAACTTGGTGTCACTCAAGTATTTGATTCAGGTCTATGTACTTTTCAAGACAAAGATGACTTTTATTCCTATCGCCGTGATGGTGTGACTGGTCGACAAGCCACTTTTATTTGGATTGAAGATTAACTCTGACCAAGCGCAAATTCGCTATGATGCATAGCTCTATTTTTGCAAAGCTATCTTTATTGATTCACTCCCTTGAAATTCCCCCTTTGCGTATCCATCTTTCTAACTGTCAAAAGAATTCTCTTAAGTTGAGGTTAGGAAGGAAGATATGCGTCTTGATAGATTCACAAGTAAGTTTCAAATCGCTATCTCTGATGCTCAGTCACTGGCGTTAGGGCGCGATCATCAATACATCGAACCAGTCCATCTTATGGTGGCTTTGCTGGATCAAAACGGTAGCCCAATTCGTCCATTGCTAACAATGTTAGATGTCGACGTTACTCAGTTACGTTCAAAGTTGAGCGAGATGTTAGACCGATTGCCAAAAGTAAGCGGTATTGGTGGTGATGTTCAATTGTCTAGTTCAATGGGGACTTTGTTTAACCTGTGTGACAAGGTGGCTCAAAAGCGTCAGGACTCTTACATCTCATCAGAAGTCTTCTTACTTGCTGCAATGGAAGACCGCGGTCCTCTTGGTCAATTGCTTAAAGAACTCGGCTTAACTGAGCAAAAAGTTAGCCAAGCAATCGAAAAGATCAGAGGTGGTCAAAAGGTCAATGATCCCAATGCAGAAGAGCTTCGCCAAGCCTTGGAAAAGTTCACGATTGACCTTACCGAACGTGCAGAGCAGGGTAAGCTGGATCCTGTGATCGGTCGCGATGATGAAATCCGTCGAACCATTCAAGTACTGCAACGTCGAACTAAAAATAACCCTGTCATTATCGGTGAGCCGGGTGTGGGTAAAACCGCTATTGTAGAAGGTTTGGCGCAGCGCATCATTAATAATGAAGTTCCGGAAGGTCTACGCGGGCGTCGTGTGCTTTCACTAGATATGGGATCGCTCGTAGCAGGAGCGAAATATCGTGGTGAATTCGAAGAACGTTTGAAATCGGTATTGAATGAATTAGCCAAAGAAGAAGGCAACGTTATTCTCTTTATCGATGAATTACATACTATGGTCGGCGCTGGCAAAGGCGAAGGCTCTATGGATGCAGGCAATATGCTTAAACCAGCGTTGGCACGTGGCGAGCTTCACTGTGTCGGTGCAACAACATTGGATGAATATCGTCAGTATATAGAGAAAGATGCCGCACTTGAGCGTCGTTTCCAAAAAGTGCTGGTGGACGAACCTAGTGTTGAAGATACCGTTGCGATTTTGCGTGGTCTAAAAGAGCGCTATGAACTTCATCATCATGTAGAGATTACCGACCCTGCGATTGTCGCAGCGGCCAGTTTGTCACACCGTTATGTGTCAGACCGTCAATTACCGGACAAAGCGATCGACTTAATTGATGAAGCGGCTTCTAGCATTCGTTTGCAGATTGACTCCAAGCCTGAGTCACTAGACAAGCTAGAGCGTAAGATCATTCAGCTTAAAATCGAACAACAAGCATTAAGTAATGAACATGATGAAGCGAGTGAAAAACGTTTAAATGCACTTAATGAAGAGTTGGATGAAAAAGAACGCGAATACGCGGAGCTTGAAGAAGTGTGGAATGCTGAAAAAGCGGCCCTTTCTGGTACACAACATATTAAAGGTGAACTAGAGCAAGCGCGTATGGACATGGATTTTGCTCGCCGCGCAGGTGATTTAAACCGTATGTCTGAATTGCAATACGGTCGTATTCCTGAACTTGAAAAACAACTCGACCTTGCAACTCAAGCTGAGATGCAAGAGATGACGCTACTACGCAATAAGGTGACGGATAACGAGATTGCAGAAGTACTCTCTAAGCAAACGGGTATACCAGTCTCTAAAATGCTCGAAGCAGAAAAAGAGAAACTGCTCCGCATGGAAGAGGTATTGCACAAACGTGTGATTGGTCAGGCAGAAGCGGTAGAAGTGGTATCGAATGCAATCCGCCGTAGTCGAGCAGGATTATCAGATCCAAACAAACCAATTGGTTCCTTCTTATTCTTAGGCCCTACGGGGGTGGGTAAAACGGAATTATGTAAGACACTCGCGAGCTTTATGTTCGATAGCGAAGACGCAATGGTACGTATCGACATGTCTGAATTTATGGAGAAACATTCTGTGGCAAGGTTAGTTGGTGCGCCTCCGGGTTACGTTGGTTATGAGGAGGGTGGTTATCTAACAGAAGCGGTTCGTCGCAAACCTTATTCTGTCATCCTATTAGATGAAGTAGAAAAGGCGCATCCCGATGTGTTCAATATTTTGCTGCAAGTATTGGATGATGGTCGATTAACTGATGGTCAGGGTAGAACGGTTGATTTCCGTAATACTGTAGTGATCATGACATCGAACTTAGGTTCAGCTCGCATCCAAGAGAACTTTGCTACTCTGGATTACCAAGGCATTAAGAATGAAGTTATGGATGTGGTTAGTAAGCACTTCCGTCCTGAGTTTTTAAACCGTGTTGATGAAAGTGTTGTATTCCATCCGCTTGGTCAAGAGCACATAAAGTCGATTGCTTCTATTCAACTGGAACGTCTAGCTAAACGCTTAGAAGAAAAAGGTTACCAATTAGAGGTATCCGCAAAAGCCCTCGATTTGATTGCTCAAGTTGGTTTTGATCCTGTGTATGGTGCGCGACCTCTAAAACGTGCCATTCAACAAAATGTCGAAAACCCACTAGCGAAATCAATCTTAGCCGGACAAATATTGCCAGATAAGAAAGTACAGCTGATTGTGAACAATGACCAAGTTATCGCTCACCAGTAATTTCACTAATGCAGTGAAAAGTGAGACGAAGTTCAAGGTTTAGGGGGCAGTAGCCCCCTTTTTGATGCACTTTTATCGGGTTTTGATTGTTTTCTATACGAACGAACCAAAAAGATAAGTTTTTTTGAAAAATAGGGTTGTGTTCCTAAACGAACTCCCTATAATGCGCCTCCGTTGTCACGGGAAAGCAAACAAAGCGAAGCCGAGATGACAAGGTCAGTGAGTTCGAAAGTAACTCACAGAGAAATAACTTAAAAAAGTGTTTGACACGATAAGTTATCTCGCTAAAATGGCCGTCCACTTTGAAGAGAACTTCAGAGTGTGCTCTTTAAAAATAAGAACCTATCAATCTGTGTGGGCACTCGTTGATGATAATCCAATTAGATACCTCGGTATCAAATTAGGTTTCAATGAACTGAGTGACCAATCAAGTCGCAAGACTTGGCACAGTCAATTCATTATCATTCTGTTGGAATGGTAATAGCTTTAAAATTACTTCTTACTTTCGAGTAAGGATGAGTTTTGAAGTCAGTATTCGT
>NZ_JAPHPY010000075.1:0-16617 GCF_026241575.1 Vibrio sp. Sgm 5 | reverse complement strand
TGGTCTATCGGATTTTTACACACTGGTGGGATCGTTCAATTGATCAGTCTATTAATTTCTTAACTGATCGGCATTACTCCGAGTGGAGAGCTTTTTTCAATTAATTGCTTTTCGAATAGAAGCGCTGCAGTTCTGTTAGTCCTTGCATCAGGACAGGCAGTTTAGGCGTTGTTTCTCTTAAGCGTTTGTAGTTGTCATCATACAGCTTGTAGTTACCAAATTTATCGATAACTGTCGTTTGGGAGCTGGTGATCAGCGCGATTTCACGAGTGTCGCCCGCTAAAATCCAGCGGCGACGACTTTCGTCAAATAGGTTACGACCACTGCTGTAATCATAAGGGTTCGATGAGACGCCTAACATGTCTTGTAACAGCGTTACCGACAAGTCCAGATGGCTTGTACTGTGCGTAAATTCACCTGGCAGCATTCCTGGCCAATGAATAACCATAGGGACCTGAAGCTGGTAGCGGCTGTAATTGCTGTTCGCTCCCCAACTGTTGGTATTGGTCTCATTAAACTCGCTACCGTGATTAGAGGTGATGACCACTATCGTATTGGTAAGTAGTTGTTTTTCATCGAGATCAGAAATGATTTCAGCGACTGTCTTATCGGCAGATTTTACCGCTTTCTCATATGCTTTCTTGAATCGCTCGCTGGCTGGCATTTCTTCATTTGCCGCTTCTGGTTCAGATTCAAAGTTATCGACAGTGGTGACTTCGATATAGCTAAACCAAGGTTGGCTTGCTTGTTCGGTTAGCCATCTATTCCATGCCGCAATGGATTGTTTGTCGGTGTGTGCTTGCGTACCGTTTAACGTGTTAGCAAGATTAACTCCACGGAAGATCACTTCTGAGTAAAGGTCATCTTCAAAACCATTTCCGCTGAACAAACCAAAGCTATAGCCCTGATCTTTTAATACATCCAAAAGAACTGGTGCAGAACCTTGTGCTTTGATGCTACTTGCGTAGCTACTTGGTAAGCCATAAAACAGACCGAATGCACCGTACGTGTCATTGCTAGAACTGTAGTGGTTTACAAAGTTTTGGTTGTCTTGTGCAAACTGGTACATGTTTGGCATTTCGTCTTGGTTTAGTGCATCTGCACGTAAGTTGTTCACACTGATCATCAGTACGTTCAATTTGTTACCACGACGATTAAATTCGAGTTTTTCGAGCGGGTAGCTCACCAGGTCAATATTACCTTGGTTTTCCGCTAAGCGTTTTAGATATTCTTCACGGTCTAGTAGGCCATGTTTTTCCATAAAGCTCTTCGCGGTCATTGGGTAAGACAACGGGAAATTAGAGCGCTGGCTAGTAATCGGGTTATAGAAATAGGCATCAGCCCAAATATAAACCAGATGGCTAGTGATAAAGCTCAAGAAGAACACTGCGGCCAGAGGGCGGCCAACGTGTTTATGGGAAAGTTTGCGTTGTTTACGCCAAACCCATTCTGATAAGCCTAACTGAACCAGGAAGATAAGTGGCATAACCACAAAAAGGTGCTGCAAGTCAGAGCTGATGGCACTTTTATCTTCGCTAAACAACAACTCCCAAACCACGGGGTTTAAGTGCAAGTTGATGGATTGGTAAGCTTGGGTATCGATCAGTAAGACCGTTTGACCGACGGTTGCGAATATCACTGCCACCAAACGGAAAAGCTTCCTAGATGGCAGGACAAACGTCAGCGGGAATAGAACCAACAAGTAGAGCGCGAAAACAAGAAAGCCAAAATGGCCAACCCAGGATACCGCCAGATAGAATTGCCCCATAAGGGTCTCTGGCCAAGGCGACTGAACGATATAGCGCGTACCTATCAACATCGATGCAACGATGTTGAAGAATGCAAACCAGTGACCCCAACCAACCAGTCGAGATACACGTTCGCCGTATGAGTTTCCGCTGTCTACCATGTACTTGTTCTATTATCCGTTATTAGTGTGATTTTGGCACTTCAAGAGAAGATACGAGCGCCTGAGCAAATTTTTCAGCAATAACTTTGCGTTGTGAAGCAGCAACTTGTTGATTTAAGACATTGGTTGCGATATTTCCGGCAATCATTAGCGTCAACTCAGGAGAGGCGGCGTGTTTTTCTAGTACAGCGCCCACTTCAGCAAGAATTTTCTCTACTTGTTCGTCAGTATATTTAGATGTAATCGGCATAAAGACTCTAATAATGATAGTAAAAGCGGCTTATGATAACCTACAATGCCCAACAACTTAAACCTTGTAGCAAGATAAAATCACTATGAGCCTTCATCTTTCAAACGTTATTCTGCATCAATTGTGCAAAAACGATCAGGACGAACTGGTTGTTAAACTTCGCCCGGCATCGTTAGAGAACGATACCGCTACAGAAAACCTCGTCGCGGAACTGCATCGCGTATTCCATTCTAAAGCAGGTAAAGGTTTTGGCTCTTTCCAGTCAGACAGCGAATTTCAATTTTGGCTTCAAGAAATGCGCAAAGGAGAGCGAGATTTTTACGACTTCTCACAAATTAGTGCAAATCGCTTGAAAGAAGAGTTGATTAAGTACCCATTTGCAGACGAAGGCATTTTAGTGTTTGCGGAATACCAAAGTTTAGCAACGGATTACTTGTTTATCGGCATTTTGCCTATGAACCAGAGCCTAAAGGTAACTGAAGGCTTGGATATTGATGCAACAGATTATCTAGACATCACTAAAATGGATATTGCTGCGCGCATTGACCTATCAAGCTACGATACTGACCGTGAATCAAATCGTTACCTTTCTTACATCAAAGGACGTGTTGGCCGTAAAGTGGCAGACTTCTTCTTAGATTTCTTACAAGCCGATGTTGGCTTAGATACCAAACAGCAAAACCAAGTGTTGATGCAGGCAGTTGAAGACTTTTGTGCAGACTCTAAGCTTGAGAAGCAAGAAGCGAATGAGTACAAAAAGCAAGTTTACAACTACTGTAACGAGCAAATTAAAACTGGTGATGAAGTTCAAATTTCTGAGCTATCTGGTGAATTACCGCCTAGCCAAGATGGCACCAGTTTCATGGACTTTACTAAAGAACAAGGTTACGAGTTGGAAGAGTCTTTCCCAGGTGATCGCTCAACCGTACGCAAATTGACGAAATATGTAGGAGCAGGTGGCGGTTTGAACATTAGCTTTGACAGCCTGTTGCTTGGCGAGCGTATTTTCTACGATCCGGAGACGGATACGCTGACCATTAAAGGGACGCCTCCGAATCTGAAAGATCAGTTGAGTCGCAACTAATTCAAGAAAGAGAGAGCCATGTGCTCTCTTTTTTTATGTGAAGTGTGCACAGTTTGAGCATGAATCATGGTATATGCTTGTTATTAATAGAAATAGTCGAGGAATGAGTGTTGCAGCAATTAAAAGAGGGAATAAGACGAGTCGTCTGGATTTTATTTGTTGTGTGGTGTGCGTTTGCCGTAGGTATATGGCTTCAGGCGCAACAGACCATGAGAACGATGTCTACCGTGGACGAACTTGGTAGCAAAGTAGATGAAGTAAGAAATATTTTTCATTTCGAACTTCCATATCGTGCTCAACATGTCGATCAAGTTTCTCTTAAGCTCCAATTGGTTTATGCGGTTCGCTTACAACTCGAAAGTGAACAGGGCCAAGGACTGGGTGCTCCAGACTTAACTCAACTTCTTTATTCGACAGACCGTTTTTTAGAGGGTGCGAAGAGCTTTATTGGTAGTGATAGTGAACTCGTCGCGCTCGCAGACCAATTACGCAACAGTCGAGAGTCGGCAAGCAACTCTCAATCACTACAGACGATGTACTTTCGGCTCGGCGCATTAGTGCTAGAAGCGATGTTTAGTGACTCTGCGACGAGTGCAGACACCTATCAAGAATTAGATTTGTTGTTTACAGAATCGAAAACTTTAGCGCTTGAAGAACAGTCCTCTTTCCAACGTCGCCTTGCTCAAACATCCAGCGTGCTTGCTGCTCACGCAAAAGGCAGTCATCTTTCGAGCCAATTGCTCAACCCTGAATTCCCGAACCAACTGGCTGCGATTAGTGCTTCGCTAGAACAAAAACTGTTGGTTTACCTCTTGCTGTTGATAATGGTAAGTGCTTCCTTACTTGTATGTGTTTGTTGGGCTTTGTCTTATAAAGAGTCAGTTCTAACCGAAGGAAATCAATCCGATTCAGAAAACATAAATTCGCCAATACAACCACTCTCTCACCAACTTGATAGGGTTGAGCGGGGGAGTGAGCAGACGGAGCTTGAACCAGCAAATTCAACTGAGGTGACGAACGGACCTGAGAGAAGCGATTCCGAGTCCCACCAACAGTTGTTAAATGAAAGTCCCGAACCTTACATTGATATAGAAAGAATGCTTGACTCTTTGTCCGACGATGAAGAGTCCGTGCGCATGCTGTTAGACGTGTTTATTCAAGATCATACTGATGACGGCAGTAAGCTAAGAAGATTGTTACTGGAAGATAAAGAACATGCTCAGCGAGTTGCGCACAGCTTGAAAGGGGTATCGGGCAGTATAGGTGCAATGCCTCTACACTATATCTCTGGAGATATCGAATCTTTAATTAAACAAGGCGAGCAAATCTCAGACGATAAATTGAGTCAGTTAGAAGATACGTTAAAGAAAACGACACTTTTTGCCGAAAGAGTTCTCATTAATGAAAACATTCGAGAAGTGCTAACGGATTGATATTCCTCTGACTTAAAATATAGGGTGCTGAGGTATTAAAGGTGCGTTCACGAACCTGATGCCTTGGTTCGTTCTGTTCCTGTTCTACACATTTTGACCATAGGTAATTTCATGTCCATCCGTCGACTGTCCTCTTTGATGGTAGCTTGCTTGGTTTTGAGTCTTTCAGGGTGTTCCCTGCTAGAGGTGAAAATCGACAGCCAAACTGTACCGCTCACCAAACAAGAACTCAACATGCGTATAATGACGCGTGAATACGCACAACAGTTTTTTGCTCAAGTCGAACAAGCTGCTGATGTGCTCCAAAAAAACTATGAGTCGAGCGACAAAGTAAACCAATCTTATATTCTGCTGTGGAAGATCAATGCTGAAGAAGGTCTTCAAGCGGCGGCTTATCAAGTTTCCCCAATGGCTGCGCTCATAGATACGTGGGTGTTTACTCACCAGATGAACCAGTTTTATAGCGAAGGGACGGGCAAAGATTTGTTTGCGACGGGTGAAGCTAAACAAGTCTCTGCACATCTAGCCAAAGAAGTCGATAAACTCGCTCAGTCTCTTTTGAAAAAAGACGTTTATGAAAACACCAAAGTGTTTGTCGCTGACTTTGTAAAGAAATACCCATTCGCGGATCTAAGCATGATTCGTACACCCGCTTACCGTGCTTGGCTTGAGGCTAACCAAATCAGTGAAGAAGAAGCTGTCACAACATTGGGCACGATGCCAGAAGCCATCGGTGATGTTTCTGACCGTTTAAGTTTGGTGTCTGAGCAAACGCCTAAGATCATGACGTGGAAAGCGCAACTATTGGCGTTAAATAGTTCCGCAAGTATTGAGCAAGTAAACGCAGCACTAAATAGCTTGAAGGTGACTTCTGAGTCGTTAAAGGACTTTATCGATAATAACCCTGAGTACATGCGTAACTTAGCCGAGCAGATGGCCGTTCAATTGCAGCCTCTAGTGGAAGACATTGATCAAAAAACAGAAGAGCGTTTGTCTCAGTTGAGTGAAGAGCGTCAAGCTCTGGAATTGATGGTGGCAAGAGAGCGCCAAGAAATCGCTCAAATCATCACAAGTGAGCGTGAGAAGTTTGCTCAGGACCTAGACCACGTATCACAAGAGGTGGTGAATCTGGCTATGGACAAATTGATTGAGCTTGTGAAGAGCACCATCATCTACTTTATTCTGTTTATCCTAGTGATCTTCTTTGCTCCTCTCGTACTTGGTTACGCCTTGGGTAAGCGCTCTGCGGTAAGAGCCAGCACTAAATCGGCGTAATCATTTAGAAGTCACAACACGAAATAGCAGACACAAAAAAGGACCGAATCATCGGTCCTTTTTTATTTACGGAAAGTTTCTATCTATGGAAAGCTGATTTAAGCCGTTTGCTGCTTGAGTTCAGCTTCTGTTTGTTCGTCTGTTGCTGGAGCTGTCGGCTCGCATTTATCAACAAACCAGCCCATGTAAGAAGTAAAGATGGTAACGATAATGCATACGAAGCTCAGCCACATGAACGGTGCGTATGATAATGTTGCCACACCCAAGATGCTTGCCATATAGATTCCGTTGTCACTCCACGGCACCATACCTGATGTCAGTGTGCCACCGAACTCTGCGTTACGAGATAAGTTTTTGCGTTTGTAGCCAAGGCGGTCGTAGTTCTTAGCACAGATCTTAGGCGTAAGAATCAGTGATACGTACATCGCAGAGCCAAATACGTTACCCATGAAGGCCGTACCAATCGTGCTCGTCGCAAGTGAACCCGCGCTCTGAACACGTCGTTCGAACAGCTTTGCAATAGTCTCAAGCACACCTACTTTGTCGAGCAGGCCACCGAAACCAAGACCAAACACGATTACCGCTACAGAGCCCAACATAGAAGACATGCCGCCACGGTTGAGAATCGAATCAATGAAGTCGACTCCTGAAGAAATCGCAAATGGCGCCCAAGCCGTGTTAAACGCTGTCAGGAAGTCCACATCCTGAATCATCACTGCCCAGATAATACCTAGCAGAGAGCCAAAGCTAATCACAGGGAAAGAAGGCATACGCATCGCAAGTAGAGCCAATACGATGACCACTGGAACAAAGGAATAAGGCGTGATGAAAAATTGTTGCTCCATTGCCTGAATAACAGAATCCACTTGGCTCATGTCCACTTTGCCAGCGAAGTGAAAGCCAAATGCGGTAAACATGATACCAGTGATAATGTAGCTGATCAGCGCGATAGGTAGCATACCCTTGATGTGCTCAACGACTTCTACATTCGACATAGAAGAAGCAAGGATCACAGAGTCTGAAAGTGGAGACATCTTGTCACCAAAGTAACAACCCGATAGCACCGCGCCTGCGGTGATTGGGGCTGGAACTCCAAGACCTTGACCAATACCCATCATGGCAATACCGGCTGTACCCGCAGCACCCCAAGAAGTTCCCGTTGCTAGCGCAGTCAAAGAACAGATGATCATGGTAGCAAGCAAGAAGATAGAAGGGTGGATTGCTTTCAAACCGTAATAGATGATGGTCGGAACAATACCGCCTGAGATCCAAGTACCGACTAAGGCTCCTACAGCAAGAAGAATTAGCACGGCACCTAGGCCATTAGAAATGCCATTTAATGCGGCTTTTTCTAGGTCTTTGTATTGATGGCCGAGCCTTAAACCCAACAGTATGATAATGAACCAACCAATGTACAGCGCTAGCTGAATAGGAAGGTCTAATTTGGCAGTAAATGAAAATGCCAAAAGTAGAAACAAACCTAGTGAGATAAATACCTGTATCAGACTAGGTAAGCGTGTTGTAACTTGCTTCATATGTGCCTCTGTCGTTCTTGGAGCAATAGAGGAAGGCCGCTCCCTGTTTTAATCGGCGCCTAACATACATTAACAAAAATTATATTTCGAACATTTGGTGCTTTATCTTGATGTTCGTCGGTAAAAACGTTTGCTTGTGAAATTAATCACCATTAATTATTAATATTAACGGTTTGAAATGTTTTGTGATGTAAAAATTATGTGCTTCAAATGTTGTTTTCTCATTGGGTGGTAGGACCATCGGTGTTGATTTCACACTTTTCTTTCGTCATCTATCCAGTTGAGCGTAAAGAAAAAGGAAGAAAATGGACTTGATTATAAAATTTCGCCGCAAACGTTAAAAAAGTTGCGTTTATTTGCAAATTAGGGCTTGAGATTTTGTGTCGAAAATTGAACTATGGAGAAAGTTTCAGAAATATACATGGAGAGTTAATGCGATGAGAGTAGGTTTAGTTGGTTGGCGTGGCATGGTTGGTTCAGTCCTTATGCAACGCATGGTCGAAGAGAAAGACTTCGATTTGATCGAGCCAGTTTTCTACAGCACGTCTCAAATAGGTATTCCTGCACCAAACCTAGGTAAAGATGCTGGTCTACTTCAAGATGCGTTCGATATTGAAAGTTTAAAACAGCTTGATGCGGTCGTTACGTGTCAAGGTGGAAGTTACACTGAAAAAGTTTACCCAGCATTACGCCAAGCGGGTTGGAAAGGTTACTGGATTGATGCTGCTTCTACATTACGTATGGCACAAGATTCTATTATTACCCTAGACCCAGTAAACCTTACGCAAATTCAGCAAGGCATTCATGGTGGAACCAATACATTTGTTGGTGGTAACTGCACAGTAAGCCTAATGCTAATGGGTCTTGGTGGCCTATTCGAGAAGGGTTTGGTTGAGTGGACAAGCGCAATGACGTACCAAGCGGCGTCTGGCGCAGGTGCACAAAACATGCGTGAGCTGATTTCTCAGATGGGTGTGATCAACGATTCTGTAAGCTCTGAATTGGCTAATCCAGCAAGCTCTATTCTAGACATTGACAAGAAAGTTGCAGACACAATGCGCAGCTCTTCTTTCCCTTCAGAAAAGTTTGGTGTGCCACTAGCTGGCTCTCTTATCCCTTGGATTGATGTTAAGCGTGATAACGGCCAAAGCAAAGAAGAGTGGAAAGCGGGCGTAGAAGCGAACAAGATTTTGGGCTTCCAAAATGCGCCAGTGCCAATCGATGGTACATGTGTCCGCATTGGTGCGATGCGCTGTCACTCTCAAGCTCTGACAATCAAGCTGAAGCAAAATGTACCAATGGATGAGATCGAAGAGATCATCGCAACGCACAACGATTGGGTGAAAGTCGTTCCTAACGATCGTGACATTACAGCTCAAGAACTTACACCAGCGAAAGTGACAGGTACGTTGTCTATTCCAGTAGGCCGTCTACGCAAGATGGCAATGGGTGATGACTTCCTAAATGCATTTACAGTAGGTGACCAACTATTGTGGGGGGCTGCTGAGCCACTACGCCGCACTCTACGAATCATCCTTGCTGAGAAAGCTTAATTTGTCTCAATGTTGAGATGGTCATTTTGAAAGCGCCCAATTGGGCGCTTTTTTGATATTACAATGACAGTAAGCTGACTTTTGTTGCATACCGTTGCCGCGAAATTAATCCATTGGAGTGCGGTAATGAAACAAAATACAAAAGGTTTTACTCTCATAGAGTTAGTGGTTGTCATCGTCATACTCGGCATTCTAGCCGTCGTTGCCGCACCTAAGTTTTTAAATCTTCAACATGATGCGAGAGAAGCGGTAATTAAGGGACTAGGTGGCTCTGTCCATAATGCTTCGGAGATGGCTTTCGGCAAAACGGCTGTAGAGGGAATGGAACATGAGGAGTCATATAGTGTTGAAGGCTATGGTTCCGTTCAATATGGTTATCCAGCTGTTCAAAGGGGAGGGATGGAAAACTTCTTAGATATCGAATCTGGATACCATGATCTAACAAAAGAGTGGGTATGGGGTGCACACAACCATGGGTCAGTAAGTAATCCTGACACTTGGATTGTGACTCGCTCTGAATATATTGACGCAGCTCCTGATGATGAAAGTGCGTACAACAAAGCAATTGAAGATACGCAATGCTATGTTAAGTACACCGCTGCAATGGAGCCGGGTGACGAATACAACGTGGAAGTATTTACTGACGGTTGTTAAATCGAGAATAGACTTTTCCTTAGGGTTTGTTTATTTCCTGAGAGCCTACAGCTATGCAAAAGCCGATGTGAGTTCATCGGCTTTTTTGATCGTAGAGTTGGAGTTCAGGGTCGTTGGGAACGCTACGCTCCAATACTTGGGAGCACTCTGCTTTAAGAATCGAGAGGATTTTGTTGGAGCGCTAGGCAAGAAACTACGTTCTAAAAGGCGTTGACAGAATTTGTCCCCAGAAAGACAAAATATCGCCGATTCCCGATTCCCGATTCCCGATTCCCGATTCCCGATTCCCGATTCCCGATTCCCGATTCCCGATTCCCGATTCTAATCTTCCTCATCCGCTCTGACGACGCGATTATCAGGATCTGCCAGCTCACTACCACAATGCTTGCAGTGCATCGCATCAGAATCATGACCGGAGCGATTACAGTTGGGGCATTTCACAAGCTCTTTGTGAGCATTCATCTCATTGCTCAGTTCTGCGGTAATAATCCCGGTTGGAACTGCCAATATCGAATAACCAAGCAACATAGTTAATGACGCGATCGCTTTACCGAGATGCGTTTGCGGCACCATGTCGCCATAGCCTACCGTAGTAATTGTCACAATCGCCCAGTAGATGCTTTTTGGGATACTCGTAAAACCGTTGTGTGGCCCTTCAATTACAAAGATCAACGCACCAAAGATGGTGACGAGAATTCCCACCGTACTAAAGAAGATAATAATCTTACGTCGCGCCATTAAAAGGGAGCGCAATAAAATATTCGAGTCTTGCAAATAGCGAACTAACTTTAAAATACGGAAGATGCGCATAACACGCAGCAGTCTGACTACCCCCATAAAGGAAGCGCCAGGGAAGATGATAGCTAAGTAGGTTGGCAGTATCGCTAAGAGGTCGACGACACCATAAAAGCTGGTGGCGTAGGACTTAGGTTTGGGCGAACAATACAGTCGCAGCAGATACTCAATGGTGAATAAAGCAGTGAAAGTATATTCCACGTAGCGCAACTCTTGCGACCATTCTGTCATTACAGTCGGCAGAGATTCCAGAATAAGAACCACGAGAGATGCGATGATCGCGACGATCAGCGCGATATCAAAGATGCGTCCGGCACGAGTATGAGTACCGAAAATAATCACATATAAATGATGCTTTAGAGACTTGCGAGGCATGATGTTGCACTATCGACGTTAAAATGAAACGGATTGCAACATCATACCAGAAGTTAAGAAACTTAGGCTAAACCAGGAAACAGGTTTCTTAGACCGTTCGCGATAAACTCAATACCAAGCGCGCCGAGGATTAGGCCCATAATACGAGTGATCACGTTGATGCCAGTTTGTCCAAGGAAACGCACAATTAAAGGCGCGGAGCGGAACAGTAACCAAGAGCAGAAACAAAACAAAACGATCGTTAAGCTGATACCAACTGTATCCAGCGCGCTAGGGTAGCGTGCACCGTAAACGATGGTTGAGCTAATTGCGCCTGGACCTGCCATTAACGGCATGGCAAGTGGTACGACACCAATTTGCTCACGGCTTACGTATTCCGTCTTCTCTTGCTTGTTTTGCTTATCTTCACCCAACTTACCACTCATCATCGAGAATGCGATGCTTAGAAGCAGTAAACCGCCAGCTACGCGAAACGAATCGAGCGAAATACTGAACATGTCCAGCAGCAACTGACCAGCAAACAAAGAAATAATCAGAATACTCGCGACAGCAATATTGGCTGTCGTGGCGGTTTTGCTTTTCTCTTCTGGCGTCATATGACCGGTTAGTGATACGAACACAGGCATGATACCAACAGGGTTCACTGCTGCGACCAAACCTAAGAAAAACTGTAGGAAAATAGCTAACTCTAAAGTCTGCATGTTGCTTACTCGTAAACGTTCACAATAGTGAAAAAGAGAGGGGGTAATTTTAGGCGGTAATGTAAGGCAAAAGTGCGTTGGGAAGAAATGAAAAAAACTAACGTATTTGGGCTAGTATTTGTGAGAAAAACTAATTATTGAAAGAAATGTATGCATTCTGGAAACGAATTGTTACGTAGAAGACTGGTGAGAACCTGAACTGATTTACACAAACGTTAACATTCGCACATTTTTCACAAAAAGAAGGGTGGTTTGTAGAGAGATATGACGCATTCGATATACTCTCAGTAGCACAAAAATTAGGGTCCACATGTAATTTTGTTGGCTAAAAATGAAACTTTTTTACAGATTGTTGTTGTTTCTTTTATTTTTAGTTCGTTTGCTTCTTTTTTGTGCAATTAAAAATTAAGCTTAATTTGTTTGTTTATCAATTATTTAGCTGGTTTGTTGTGGTAAACCACTACTTTGGGGGTATTTCAGTTGTGAGAACTGATCCAAGTCAATTTTTTTCACACTCTGAAATATTATACTCAGCCCTGAAAGCAATTTACTAAGATGGTTGTTAGTTAAAACGCTGATAAACAGTCAAAACGAAAGACAATAGCCTTACTAAAAAGTTTTTAATATTTATTATTTTAGGAGATCCACCATGCCTGTAACTAACTTAGCTGAACTAGATGCTCTAGTAGCACGCGTTAAAGCAGCACAAGAAGAATTCGCAACGTTCTCACAAGAGAAAGTAGACGCAATCTTCCGCGCAGCTTCTCTTGCAGCTAACCATGCTCGTATCCCACTGGCACAACAAGCAGTTGCTGAATCTGGAATGGGTATTGTTGAAGATAAGGTAATCAAAAACCACTTCGCTTCAGAATTTATCTACAACAAATACAAAGATGAAAAAACATGTGGCATCTTGGAAGAAGATGACAACCTAGGCACGATGACTATCGCAGAGCCTGTAGGTATCATCTGTGGTATCGTTCCAACAACGAACCCAACTTCTACAGCAATCTTCAAATCTCTAATCTCTCTAAAAACTCGTAACGGCATCATCTTCTCGCCACACCCACGTGCGAAGAACTCAACTAACGATGCTGCGAAACTAGTTCTAGATGCAGCAGTAGCAGCGGGTGCTCCAAAAGACATCATCGGTTGGATCGACCAACCATCTGTAGAGCTTTCTAACGCTCTTATGAAGCACGATGGCATCGCTCTTATCCTTGCAACAGGTGGTCCAGGCATGGTTAAAGCAGCTTACTCTTCTGGTAAGCCAGCAATCGGTGTAGGTGCAGGTAACGTTCCTGTAGTTATCGATGAAACAGCTGACATCAAACGTGCTGTTGCTTCTATCCTTATGTCTAAGACTTTCGATAACGGCGTAGTATGTGCTTCTGAGCAAGCTGCAATCGTAGTTGGTGAAGTATACGACGAAGTGAAAGAGCGCTTCGCTTCTCACAAAGCTCACGTTCTATCTAAATCTGACGCTGATAAAGTACGTAAAGTACTTCTTATCGACGGCGCACTAAACGCGAAAATCGTAGGTCAACCTGCTCCAGCAATCGCTGAAATGGCTGGTGTTAAAGTTCCTGCTGATACAAAAGTACTTGTAGGTGAAGGCCTAGGTAAAGTTTCTTACGATGATGAATTCGCTCACGAGAAACTATCTCCAACTCTTGGTCTATTCCGTGCTGACGACTTCGAAGACGCAGTTGCTCAAGCAGTAACAATGGTTGAAATCGGTGGTATCGGTCACACATCTGGTCTTTACACTAACCAAGACGTTAACGCAGACCGCATCCGTTACTTCGGTGACAAGATGAAGACTGCACGTATCCTTGTAAACATCCCAACTACTCACGGTGGTATCGGTGACCTTTACAACTTCAACGTAGCACCTTCTCTAACTCTAGGTTGTGGTTCATGGGGTGGTAACTCTATCTCTGAAAACGTTGGTCCTAAGCACCTTATCAACAAGAAAACTGTAGCTAAGCGAGCTGAAAACATGTTGTGGCACAAACTACCTAAGTCTATCTACTTCCGTCGTGGTAGCCTTCCAATCGCAATGAGCGACCTAGAAGGTAAGAAACGCGCATTCCTAGTAACTGACCGTTTCCTATTCAACAACGGTTACGCTGACGAAGTAGTTAAACTGCTTAAAGAGCAAGGCATCGAAGTTCAAACATTCTTCGACGTAGAAGCGGATCCAACACTATCTGTTGTTGAGAAAGGCGCAGAAGCAATGAAGAGCTTCCAACCTGACGTAATCCTAGCTCTAGGTGGCGGCTCACCAATGGATGCAGCTAAGATCATGTGGGTAATGTACGAGCACCCAGAAACTCACTTCGAAGAACTAGCAATGCGCTTTATGGACATCCGTAAACGTATCTACAAGTTCCCTAAAATGGGTCAAAAAGCTGAGCTTGTATGTATCACTACAACTTCAGGTACGGGTTCTGAAGTTACTCCATTCGCGGTTGTTACAGACGACAAGACTGGTGCTAAGTACCCACTAGCTGACTACGAAATCACGCCAAACATGGCTATCGTTGATGCTAACCTAGTAATGAACATGCCTAAGTCTCTAACAGCATTCGGTGGTTACGATGCAGTAACTCACGCTCTAGAAGCTTACGTATCTGTTCTTGCTAACGAATACTCTGATGGTCAAGCTCTACAAGCACTTAAGATGCTTAAAGAATACCTACCATCAAGCTATGCAAACGGTGCAAACGACCCAATCGCTCGTGAGAAAGTACACAACGCGGCAACTATCGCTGGTATCGCGTTTGCGAACGCATTCCTAGGTGTTTGTCACTCAATGGCGCACAAGATTGGTGCTGAGTTCCACCTACCACACGGTCTTGCTAACGCGCTACTAATCTCGAACGTTGTACGTTACAACGCGAACGATAACCCAACTAAGCAGACAGCATTCTCTCAGTACGACCGTCCACAAGCACGTCGTCGTTACGCTGAAGTTGCTGACCACCTAGGCCTAAGCCAAGCTGGTGACCGTACTGCTCAGAAAATTGAACGTCTACTAGCATGGCTAGAAGAGCTGAAAGGTGACCTAGACATCCCGCTGTCGATTCAAGCAGCAGGCGTTGCAGAGTCAGATTTCGTTGCGAAACTAGACGAGCTAGCGGTTGAAGCGTTCGATGACCAATGTACTGGTGCGAACCCACGTTACCCTCTAATCACAGAGCTAAAAGAAGTACTAATGGCTTCTTACTACGGTAAAGCGTTCGTTGAAGGCGAAACTTTCGAAGGTACAACTGTTATCAAAAAGAAAGCAGACCAAGTAGCGAAAGAAGCAGCACCAAAAGCTAAGAAAGAAAAAGCTAACGCATAAGCAAGACGTTAGTTATGGGATAGGTTTTCGCTAGCACGAAATCTACCATCGGGAAAAAGCAAAGCCCCAGTCGAGAGACTGGGGCTTTTTTTATGCTTTTCAAATTATGAGAAGTTCTGCTTGAAGAGGTGTTTTGGTTAGGAGATTTACTCAGACTTCGGTCGTTACGACTCGACCGCTAAAGTACTCGTTAGCAACAATATAAGCCGTATTCCTCACTAGCTCGTCTTGAATTTGCGCCCAATGTCGTTCATCTACATCTTCACTCGTATGATTTACTGAAGGGATGACACCACCAACCCGGATGTTGAAAGGGGTCAGTTCTTTTGCCCAGCTGTGGGTAAAACCAGAGACTAATGCCGCCATGCTTTCCACACCCGTGAGATCTTCATGATTATCATGAGAAATGACATTGACGATTACGCCTTTCTTTTCTCTGGAGCGGAAGCGCTCTGCGCTCACTTGACCATAGGTATAAAGAAAGCGAGCCGCAGATGAAAGATGATCGATATAAGTACTCATTGGTTCTGGAGCCATCAAACTTGGCATTGGTGAACTGGTCCAACAATTGACGATGACATCTGGTGTCGCACCAAGCTGAGATTCTATTTGGTCAAACAATAAATTGATGGACGTGGTGTTATCACTGCACACATTAATGGCGTACACCTTATCTGAAAAGGCGCTAATTTGCTCATAACTGGCTCTCAAGGCCGTTGGATTCTGGTCGCAAAGAACAATCGTTGCCCCTAAGTGGGCAAAGTGACTAGAGCATGTTCTGCCGAGGATAGTTCCTGCGGAAGTGACGAGAATGATTGATTCTTTAATATCCATAGCACCTACACTGTCATTTCTTGTGTTAAACAATACATCAGTGGTTTGTGCTAACAGCATGGATGAATTTTTATGAGCTCAGTGTGAAAAGCTTCAAAGTAACGCTTTTGAACCGCAACTATTGTTTGGGAATTTGTAAGGCGTCACATTTCTGACGTGTGCAGAATGCAATCAGTTGGGGTGAATACGGAGCGTTAAGCTTGCGCTTGGATTTGATACTGACGCTGTGCCGTCACTAATTGATTGTAAAGCCCAGCGTCAGGAATCAGTGTTTTGTTACGTTCGCCTAAACTACGGCGCTCATGACCGGAAAGGTTGTGATAGACGTTTTCCGGTAGGTTGAACGTGTCTTGAGGCAAATAGGTTAGTGCATCAGGTTTAAGGTAGTGGCTTAGCTTAGCAGACGGTAAACCCGCATCATGAAACTGCTTTGCTTGCTCTGCAGCTAGCTCGTAACTGCTGCTGTCTGAGCGAAGCGCTTGTGGTTGTGATAAACCAAACTGTTTACGAAGGAGGTCATCGCTTGTAATGACTTCTTGTACTTCTTCAACCGGGACTACATCGCGAACATCATTAGAGAACATAGACAGAATCAGTGAGAAATCAGCGCGGCGACCTTCATGTACAGCATGGTTAATACCATTGCCGAACTGAAGTTCGTTGATGATTACTGCCTTGTCTAAAGTATGGATTTGCATGATGTTCCTCGCTTAATGCACTTTTAACGGCAACGAAGGGAAGAACTTTAGGAAAAAGAGGGGATTAATTGAAAAAATAGGTCGGAGAAGCAATAAAAATGTATGGTCCGCCCCGTTATTGCAACTACAATTAAGTCATAACGGAGTTGGTTTGCGCTAATGTATTCGG
>NZ_JAPHPY010000074.1:0-17660 GCF_026241575.1 Vibrio sp. Sgm 5 | reverse complement strand
TCAGATCACACACACGTGAAAGAGTTCAAAAAAAATACCCAAGCTACAAGCTTGGGGATTTGTGTATAAGAGACAGGGGAGAACCGGCCTTTAAACTGTATTACTGCGCTGAAATCACAGTGATAAGTTCATGTGTCTCACCTGGCTGTAACGTCTTGCCTTGCTCGATACTTGGCGCATGCACTGTCGATTCCACACATATCATGGTTTCGTAGCCGTTGTCTGCCATGTCACCCATGCCTTGTGCGCCTTGTGCCCAAGGATTCCACAATACTGCTGAGTTATGGCCTTGGTTTTCAACGCTCAACGTGCGATCTAACACAGGGTCTTTCACCAAGATTTGCGCTTCTGGCTGAGTGTAAACACGGTCGATGGTATCAGTTAGTTGAAGGACATCACCACCTTGGCAGATTTCACCTTCTTTTAAGCTGTCGATGTACTCAGGTCCCATACCTGTTGTTTGTGCTTGTTTGATATCACCAACGTTTAGATATGTGTGTAGTGCACCTGAGAATGTCCACTCTGCATCATCAATGTTGGTGACTTTCAATGTCACTTTTAGCTCGTCGCTGATTTCAACAACAAGACGAGCATCAAACATATGTGGCCAGATGTCGTGAGTTTCTTCGGTTGGGAAGAGAGCAAGTTCGACGATCACGCCGTTGTCGTTCTCACGATGTTCAACCAATTCCCATTCTGCTGTGCGCGCAAAACCATGAGCTGGCGCTGCGATGCGGCCAAACCAAGGCCAACAAACAGGAATACCACCACGAAGTGCCGCTTTGCCATCAAAGATTGCTTTTTCGCTCATCCAGATTAGGTCTTCTTGGCCTGCTGGTGTAAACGAAACGACATGACCACCGTGTAGTGCGATACCTGCCGTTGCTTTCTCATGAATAACGCGAACGACTTTAACCTGATCAACTTCGACAATAGTGACGTTATCAGATAGCACGGTTAGAGCTGGGAGAGTTTTTAAATCCATGTGTTGCTTCCTATCGCTGGGAGGGAGAGTGTTTTAGACGCACTTCGCACATTGAGTGCAACGTCGAGTCTTCATTCTCTCAAATTCCAGATACAAAAAAGGCGACTCTAGAGCCGCCTTTTATTCAAATCTTATGTTTCAAACACAAGCTTCGCTAATTGCTTTTCAGCTAAGTAATAATTACTTAGAGATGTGAGCGATTAGGTCTAGAACTTTGTTTGAGTAACCGATTTCGTTGTCGTACCAAGATACAACTTTAACGAAGTTATCAGTTAGAGCGATACCAGCTTTAGCATCGAATACTGAAGTTTGAACTTCACCGATGAAGTCTTGAGAAACAACTTGGTCTTCAGTGTAGCCTAGAACGCCTTTTAGTTCGCCTTCAGAAGCTTCTTTCATTGCTGCACAGATAGCTTCGTAAGATGCGCCTTTCTCTAGGTTAACTGTTAGGTCAACTACAGAAACGTTAGCTGTTGGTACGCGGAAAGCCATACCAGTTAGTTTGCCGTTTAGTTCTGGAAGAACAACGCCTACAGCTTTAGCAGCACCAGTTGAAGATGGGATGATGTTCTGAGAAGCACCACGACCACCGCGCCAGTCTTTAGCAGAAGGACCGTCTACAGTTTTTTGAGTAGCTGTAGTAGCGTGAACTGTAGTCATAAGACCAGATACGATACCGAACTTGTCGTTAAGAACTTTAGCGATAGGCGCTAGACAGTTAGTAGTACAAGAAGCGTTAGAAACGATGTCTTGACCTGCGTAAGTTGAATCGTTTACGCCCATAACGAACATTGGAGTTGCGTCTTTAGAAGGACCAGTTAGAACAACTTTCTTCGCACCAGCAGTGATGTGCTTACGTGCAGTCTCGTCAGTTAGGAAAAGACCAGTTGCTTCAGCTACTACGTCAACGTCGATAGCATCCCATTTTAGATCTTCAGGGTTGCGCTCTGCAGTTACACGTACAGTTTGACCGTTAACGATTAGGTTACCGCCTTCAACTTCAACAGTACCGTTGAAACGGCCGTGAGTTGAGTCGTACTTAAGCATGTATGCCATGTAATCTACGTCGATAAGGTCGTTAATACCTACAACTTCGATGTCGTTGCGCTCTTGCGCTGCACGGAATACGAAACGACCGATACGGCCAAAACCGTTAATACCTACTTTGATAGTCATTATAGTTGCTCCACAACTTAATTTCTGATTAAAGATAACTGGTAGTAAAATTACAGAATCCAGTAAACATCTGCAACAGATAATCGGACTTAACTTGTTTAAAGTCAAAAAAAAGCGACGCTTTTTTTAACAATTCTTCGCAAATGCTCGTTTTTTAAACTTTTAACTGGTTATTCTACATCCCAGTTGGCGTAATATAACTTCCGAGATAAGTACTCGTATCAAATTAATTACACATGGTGTTCTGGTGAGAAAGTATGTGCTACAACTGTTACGAGAAGCAAGTTTTTTGCTAAAAAAGTCATTGCCAAAAATAAGAAATAAGGAACAGGAATTGGTGGAACAAAGCGGAAGAAAAGTAACGAAGTCCGATGAACAGTGGCGTGAGCAGCTCTCTGAGGAAGAGTTTCGCGTCTGTCGCGAGCAAGGAACAGAAGCTCCGTTCTCCGGTAAACTGCTTCACAACAAAGAGACAGGCGTCTATGCCTGTACGTGTTGTGATGCTCCTCTATTTGTCTCTGATAATAAGTACGACTCAGGGTGTGGCTGGCCAAGTTTTGATGCGCCAATTAATGACACCGCGGTCCGTTATTTAGAAGATCTGAGTCACGGAATGGTTCGTACAGAGATTCGATGTGGCGCTTGTGACAGTCATTTAGGTCATGTTTTTGAAGATGGGCCGCAAACAACAGGCGAACGCTATTGTGTAAACTCGGTGTCGTTAATTTTCAACAAATCTGACCAATAAGCCGGATAATGGTTGAAAGAATGTTTCATCCTTTCAATTAATAAAATAGTAATTGCCCACTCAAGATAAGCCGAGAGACAAATAAAAAACTCCCAATATGAATGGGAGTTTTTTATTTTATAAATTACTTGGGATTATCCTTGGCGAATAATTCCCTTTCTCTATCGACTTCGAAATAGATTTAGCCAAATCGTCTAGTTGTTCATATTTCTCTGTCTTTGAAAAATTGAACATACGCTTTAATTGTTGCTCATTGGCGAGCGGAACATCAAAGCGTTTGGCTACCATCGCCCATAAATAGGCCTGCTCTTTGTTACCTAACCCTTGATTGATGCTCGCGAGCGACTTGAGGATGGCTGGATTGAGGTTGTTCTCGTCAGACATTGAAAGCGAATTATGAAGTAATGTTAACGTTTTTTGCTGGTCTCTATTGGTATAGAAGGTCGCTAAGGCATATTGCATCTCAGCATTGTTAAGTTGAGGGGAGCCTTCCATTTGCAAGAATTGACGCCTCGCTTGATCGTCTCCCGTTTGAGACCATAAAAAGTATAGGGTCGCAGGATCGTCAGAACCTTTTAGTGTCGCGACGATACGTTCTAATTCGTCAATGCTATGCACTAATGCATCGAAACGTTTTCTTTTTAACGCGCTTTGATCGATAGGGGTAATTTGAGAGGCAAGCTCAAGGCATTTCCTGTACTCAGCAACCAAAGCGTATTCGGTGATCTGGTTCGCTTCTGTTGGGCTTTTGAGTAACTCAAATCGATGCCAGACTAAATTCGTTCTAGGAATCCGGCACTGTCCATCGTCCATGTTGAGTTGCTCGCAACGCAGTTTGGGATTGTTTTGGCACAATTCTTCCGTGGTGACGTTGCCTTCAAAGCAGCCTGTTAAAGTCAAAGAGGCAAGGCTTGCTAGTAGCCAGTATGTTCGTTTCATGGTTTTGCTTGTGATCCGTTACACCAATTCATTTTTGGATTCTTGACTCTGTTTACTAACCCGTTATGTTCTGTGAATAGAATGTAATAAGAAGGTACATTATGGACGCAGAACAATTATTAAATGCGATAACGCCAGAAGTCTATGATCGATTGGTTTACGCAGTAGAAACAGGAAGATGGCCTGAGGGTACAACACTTTCTAAAGAGCAGCGAGACTCATGTATGCAAGCTGTGATGTTGTATCAATCAAAACACAACACTGATGCGCAGCACATGACCGTGGCTGCTGGTGGAGAAATCAGTTTTAAATCGAAGCAAGAATTGAAGAAACAGTTCAACGAAGAAGAGCAAGATATTGTTCGAGTAAACCCGAATCACAGCTGATAGTCCTTATTCTTACTCTCCTTGCAGTAGGCAGAACAGTAAATATTGAAAAGCCCAATTTTGAATTGGGCTTTGTTGTTTAAGATACGAACAGTAGGTTTACCGAACTACAGGCTCATTTCACCACGCAGTACTTCTTGCATCTTCGTTTTGATCTCTTCATAAGACAGGTTCTGGCTTAGAAGGTAGTGCAGTTTTGCTAGCGCTGCTTCTGGCGTCATATCAAAACCACTGATTACGCCAGAATCTGCTAGTGCACAACCAGTTGCGTAGCCGCCCATGTTGACTTTACCCGCCAAACATTGCGTTAAGTTCACGACAATGACGCCACGCTCAGATGCTTCTTTTAGATGACCTAGTAACTCAGGATTTTGCGGGGCATTGCCCACACCAAATGTCAGCAAGATCATCGCATTGACTGGTTGACGAAGTGTATTGCGGATTACTTCGTGTGAAATGCCAGGGTACATGGTGATCACGCCGATAGGTTGTGGCGTGATGTTGTGTACTTTGAAGTCACCCTCTGGCTTTGTGCCTACTGCAACATTGTTGCTGATCTGGATATTGATACCTGCCTCCAACAGAGGCGGCAAGTTTGGCGATGTAAACGCGTTAAAGCCATCAGCATGAGACTTGGTGCTGCGGTTACCGCGCATCAACTGATTGTTGAAGAACAATGTTACTTCGTTGATAGGGTAGTTTGCCGCAATATGCAGAGCATTCAGTAGGTTTGCTTGGCCGTCTGAGCGTAGTTCTGCCAGAGGAATTTGTGAGCCGGTCACGATGACAGGTTTACCTAGATTCTCCAACATGAAAGACAATGCAGAAGCGGTGTATGCCATGGTGTCGGTACCATGCAAAATAACAAATCCATCGTATTTATCGTAGTTGTCACGGATGTCGTCTGCGATTTGCTGCCAGTCTGCCGGTGTCATATCAGATGAGTCGATCAGAGGCTCGTACTCATGGATGGTGTATTCCGGCATTTCTGGGCGGTGGAACTCGGGCATGCTGGCGAGTTGTTTTTCCATAAAGCCAGCGACAGGGACGTAGCCGTGATCGGATTTTTGCATACCGATGGTGCCACCGGTGTAAGCGATGTAGATGTGTTTTCTAGTCATCGTTCTACTTTACTTTCATGTAGGGGAACAGTGGCGGGGATTATAGCGAAATGAAACCTAATAAAAAGGGGCATCTCGCACAGAGACGCCCCTTTTTGGCTAAGCTAGGATAGCTATTGCACTTGGCAATTTAAGCAGAACGCGTATTGACCTTTTGGATCATTAAAACTTTGTAGCATGCTAGCGTCTTGTTCAAATTGCTGAGCCACTGGTTGAAGGCTCTTAGGTAAGAAGCTCGTTGCGTCAATACCGAGTGATACTTTGACTTGGTTCATGAACTCTTGAACAAATTGCTCTGTCGGTGAAAGTGGTTCTTCAACCCAGTAGATTTCGTAGTTCTCTACCTCAGCCAGTTTCGCTGCCAGTTTAACGGCATCATCGAAATCACCCATTTGATCGACTAGACCGAATGACAACGCGTCTTGACCCGTCCACACGCGGCCTTGCGCTACTTTGTCCACTTCTTCAAGTGACATATCTCGGTTTGAGCCAACCAAAGAAATAAAACGTTTGTAACCGTGCTCAATACCCAATTGGAACGCCTCAGAAGCGCCAGCAGAAAGACCCGTCGTGATGCCATCACCAGAGAATGGAGAGGTCCCCACACCATCAGTGCTAATACCAAGTTTGTTAAAGCCCTTCTCAAAGGTCGTAATTACGCTGAAGATACCGATTGAGCCTGTCAGTGTCGTCGGCTGAGCTACGATTTTGTCTGCGCTCATTGAAATCCAGTAACCACCTGAAGCCGCAAGGCTAGACATCGAAACCACAACGGGTTTACCTACTTCTTTTAAGGCTTCTACTTCATTACGAATCACTTCAGAGGCAAAAGCACTGCCGCCAGGGCTATCAACACGAAGTACAACAGCTTTCACTTTATCGTCGTTGCGAGCTTGACGAAGTAGGCTTGCGACTGTGTCACCACCGACCGTACCACGTGGTTGTTGACCATCCATAATGGCACCGCTTGCAACAACAACAGCAATGTCGTTTTCAGCAAGGTTTAGTTTAGGACGCATGGTAGCAAGGTAGTCGTAATATCCAATTGCGTTGTAGCTGTCTTTCCCATCACTGCCAAACTCTTTAGCGAACAGCTTACGCACGTCTTGGCGAGTAGCCAGTTCATCAACCAATCCCATTTTTACTGCAAGCTGAGCGATGTCGCCATCAACCGACTTCATCTCTGCTAGCAACTCTTCCATGGTTGGATTTAATGCTTTTGCATCAATGTTACGGTTCGTTGCTACGTCATCAACAAACGCGCTCCATAGTTGTGTGATCCAACGAGTCGCTGATTCTTTTGCTGCGTCTGACATGTCATCGCGGATGAATGGTTCAATCGCGGATTTGTAAGTACCTACTCGAAATACGTGCGTTGAAACATCGAGTTTCTCTAACAAGGTTTTGTAGTACATGGAGTAAGAGCTATAACCCTTAATCAATACGCCACCATCGGGTGCTAGAAAAACTTTATCAGCGTAACTTGCAAGGTAGTATTGGCTTTGATTATAGAAATCACCCACCGCGTATACTGGTTTGCCTGATGCTTTAAACTCGTTCAGTGCTTTTGCAATGTAACGAAGCTTAGTTAGGTTAGTTTCTGGCATATCACGCAGAGCAAGGACAAGGCCCGAGACTTTAGGGTCGTCTTTTGCGTATCGGATGGTATCGACAATGTCGAATAACACGTTTTCTTTCGGAATTTCGTTACCTAAAACCGAACCAGCAATGGAATCCATTGGGTTAACGTAACGACGTTGCTCAACGATCGGTCCCGATAAGTTCATAACCAACGCCGATTCTTTATCAATGACAGGTTGACCTTCTCCAGTGTAGGTAAAGACAAAGTAGAAGACAGCAATCATCACTAAAAAGATCAGGTTCACTAGCGCAAGTCTGACAAAGGTGATGGCTTTCCATATCCCCTTGAATATCAGACCAATAAATTTGAAGAGTTTTTTCATCTTGTCTCCATAACGAGATAGTCTTTCCCTAATCTTACAAAGTATGGGTTCTTATCTCTAAGATCTCAAAAGATAACAATTTTTTTAGCTTATCACGCGCATTCACAATTGGCATAGTTTAACGTGAGATTGACGCGTGTTGCAAAATTGTAAACGCTTGTTTGATTTTTTGGTTTTTGCGGCGTACTGTGGTCAGACCACAACAATAAAAATGGATGTTTAGTGATGTCTGCCATGTACCCAAATTTGTTAAAGCCATTGGACTTAGGTTTTACACAGCTACGAAACCGCGTCCTGATGGGATCAATGCATACTGGTTTAGAAGAGCACAAAGAAGGTCTTCAAAAGCTGGCTGCGTTTTATGAAGAGCGTGCCAAAGGCGGTGTTGGCTTAATCGTAACTGGTGGTTTTTCTCCAAATTTACGTGGCCGATTGCATCCGTTAAGCGCTGAATTTAGTAAGCCTAAGCACGCCAAAGCACATAAGGTTGTGACGGAAGCGGTTCACAAGCACGGCAGTAAAATTGCCCTACAAATTCTCCATGCAGGGCGTTATGCGATGCATCCATTCGCGCAAAGTGCATCGGGTATGAAAGCGCCTATCGCCAAATTTGCACCAAGCGAAATGAGCGAGCGACAAATCAAAAAGACCATCGAAGCTTTTGCTAATAGTGCTGAGCTGGCTCAGCTAGCGGGCTATGATGGTGTCGAGCTAATGGGCTCTGAAGGTTATTTGATTAACCAATTCTTATGTAAGCGTACCAACATGCGCTACGACGACTGGGGCGGCAGCTACAAAAAACGTATGCGTTTCCCTATCGAAATCGTTAAAGCAGTGCGTAAAGCCGTGGGCGAAAAGTTTATTATTATCTTCCGTCTCTCGATGTTGGACTTGGTCGAGCAAGGCAGCACGTTTGAAGATGTTATTGAATTGGCAAAAGCACTTGAAGAAGCCGGTGTGACAATAATTAATACGGGTATCGGCTGGCACGAAGCGCGTATTCCTACCATTGCCACTCAAGTACCCCGCGGAGCATTTACGTGGGTGACTGAAAAGGTGAAGCCGCACGTTTCTGTTCCAATTATCACCTGTAACCGGATAAATACCCCAGATGAGGCCGAACGAATTCTTTCTTCTGGACATGCTGACATGGTTTCTATGGCGCGTCCTTTCCTAGCTGATCCTTACTTTGTTGCTAAAGCCGAACAAGAAAAGTCACAGCTCATCAATACGTGTATTGGTTGTAACCAAGCGTGCTTAGACAATGTATTTAAAGGCAAGCGAGCAAGTTGTTTGGTTAACCCATTAGCTTGCTACGAAACTGAAATCGTGGTCGAGGACGCGTTTAAGAAGAAAAATATTGCAGTCGTCGGCGCGGGACCTGCTGGCCTCGCTTGTGCGACAACGCTGGCAGAACGTGGCCACAAAGTAGATTTGTTTGAGAAGAACGATCGCATTGGTGGTCAGTTCCGTTTAGCCATGCAGATTCCAGGTAAAGAAGAGTTTCGTGAGACCATCCGTTACTTTGCGAACCGCATTGAAGAAACTGGCGTTAACTTACATCTAGAAACTGAGGCGAATTACGATCTGCTGACTGAATATGATGAAGTGGTCATGGCATCTGGCGTTGAGCCGCGTAAAGTGAAAATTGATGGGATAGAAAACCCAGAAAAAGTGATCGACTATCAAACGTTGATCCGTGATAAAACGCCAGTAGGTGAAAAGGTAGCCATTGTTGGCGCAGGCGGGATTGGTGTTGATGTGGCAACGATGCTTACTGAGCCCGCGGGACAAACACTTGATGATTGGCTGCATGAATGGGGAATCGACAAAGAAATGTCTCAACCGGGGGGATTGTACCCTTATCCTGACGCCGTTGCTGATAAAGAAGTGTGGGTACTTCAACGTCGTAAAGGTCGCGTTGGAAAAGGACCGGGTAAAACCACAGGTTGGATTCATAAACGTACGCTTGAAAAGCGCGGTGTTCACTTAGTCGGTGGTGTGTCATACGACAAGATTGATGATGGTGGCCTACATATTCAAGTGAGCGGCAAGGCGCAATTGTTAGAAGCTGACAAGGTAGTTATTTGTGCGGGGCAAGAATCGGTTCGTCCGTTTGAAGACAAATGGCATGAGCTGGGCGAGAAATTACATATCATTGGTGGTGCAGACCATGCTGGGGAATTGGACGCGGTTCGCGCCATCCGCCAGGGTGTGAAACTGGCTGTCAAACTGTAAGTATCATTCTTTCTTAACTATTTTGCTGCGCCAGGTGCGCAGCTTTTTTTTGCCTACTTAACGCCTAGAAATCTAAAATTGGCTATCTAAACCCCCAGAAAACAGGTTGTTATTCGAAAGTTTGGATTATGCTAAAGTGAGCTGCGTAAAAATAATAATTCAATCAAATAAGGACTTGTTCATGGAAGCTCTCGATCTCTTGCTCAACCGTCGTTCTATCGCCAAGTTGTCTGAGCCTGCGCCAGAAGGTAAAGCGTTGGAGAATATTATTCGTGCAGGTTTGCGCGCGCCTGATCATGCAGGTTTAACCCCTTGGCGTTTTGTTATTGCTCAAGGCGATGGTTTAAAGAAACTGTCGGACATTCTTGTTAAAGCTGCTGAAGCGGAAAACAGTGAAGATGCGGTCGTTGAAAAAGTAAAAAATGCCCCGTTTCGTGCGCCAATGGTCATCACGGTGATTGCGAAGGTGACAGAACATGAGAAAGTCCCTGCATTCGAGCAATACCTGTCAGCAGGCTGCGCGGCACAAGCGATGCAAATGGCAGCGGTAGCACAAGGTTTCCAAGGTTTCTGGCGCTCAGGTAAGTGGATGTTCCACCCAGAAGTGCACCAAGCTTTTGGCCTTGAAGGCGAAGATCAAATCGTAGGATTCTTATATCTTGGCACACCAGGCTGCACTCCAATGAAAGTGCCAGAGCGTGACCTGTCTCAGTTTGTTGAGTTTCAGTAAGCTAGAAAGTGACGCTATAACTGTTCATCTGTACAGTTTTCCTTGATTTGTTAGGGCTACATTAGATAATGTGGCCCTAATTATTATGATTTCCAAAACCTTATGTCTCGTCTGTTTATTGCTGAAAAACCAAGTCTAGGTCGCGCGATTGCGGCTGCACTACCAAACCCTCAAAAGAAAGATCAAGGCTTTATCCGTTGTGGTAATGGTGACGTCGTGACTTGGTGTATTGGTCACTTGTTGGAGCAAGTTGAGCCCGATGCCTACGATGAGCGCTATAAAAAATGGAATATAGCTGACTTGCCGATTATTCCTCAGCAATGGCAGTTAAGACCGAGAAAAAGTGCCAGTAAACAGCTCACGGTAATACGTAAACTCCTTAAAGATGCGACAGAAGTTATCCATGCAGGCGACCCGGATCGAGAGGGGCAATTGTTGGTGGATGAGGTGTTGGACTACTGTAAGCTCTCCAAGACCAAGAAAGAAGCGACACAACGACTTTTAATTTCAGACTTGAACTTACCCGCGGTTAAGCGTGCATTGAGCTCAATGCGCAGCAATCGCGATTTCATTCCTCTTTCGGTTTCAGCTTTGGCACGTTCTCGTGCTGATTGGCTTTACGGAATGAACATGTCTCGCGCTTATACTTTGCTGGGCCAAAAAGCAGGCTACCAAGGTGTATTATCGGTTGGGAGAGTTCAAACACCTGTACTTGGTTTGGTGGTGCGCCGCGACGAAGAAATCGAAAACTTTGTACCCAAAGACTATTTCACTCTGCATGCATTGATCCCTTATCAAGATCAAAATGGTTCGTTTGATATTCGCGCTCGTTGGAAGCCAAGCGAGGCATGCAAACCTTGGCAAGATGAAGAAGGTCGAGTTCTTAACCGAAAGCTCGTTGAGAACGTAGCGAATCGCATTGCTAACCAGCCTGCGAAAGTCACGGAATCCGAGCAAAAGCAAACTAAGCAGTCTGCACCACTTCCTTATTCACTATCAGCCTTGCAGATTGATGCTGCCAAACGCTATGGCATGAGTGCCCAACAGGTTTTGGATACTTGTCAAGCGTTGTATGAGAAGCACAAACTGATCACGTACCCCCGTTCCGATTGTCGTTACTTACCGATGGAGCATTATTCGCATGCGGCTTCTGTCACTTCCGCTATCGCTAACAATGCCAAAGAGCTACAAAGCGCGGTGCAAGGTGCGGATTTATCGATTAAGTCTAAAGCGTGGAACGACAAAAAAGTCGATGCTCACCATGCAATCATTCCAACGCCAAAACAAGCGAATGTGAATGCGTTGTCTGGTAATGAGATGAAGGTATATCAGCTCATTGCCCGTCAATATTTAATGCAATTCTATCCAGCTGCAGTTTATGCGGAAGCGAAGCTCGTCTTTGATATTGCTGGTGGTACGTTTATCGCTAAAGGTCGCCAGCTGGTTGCTCCCGGCTGGAAAGCGTTGATGGGGAAAACGGACAAAGAAGACGATGGTATCGATGCTGTGCCACCGCTTGCAGAGGGCACCGTGCTGACTTGCCGTGAGGGTGAAATCAAAGATCGTAAAACAGAGCCGCCAAAGCATTTTACTGAGGCAACACTGCTTCAAGCCATGACGGGTATTGCTCGTTATGTTGCCGATAAAGAATTGAAAAAGATTTTGCGAGATACAGATGGTCTTGGTACGGAAGCGACTCGAGCAGGCATCTTAGATACCCTATTCAAACGGCAGTTATTGACTCGTCAAGGAAAATCGATTCTTAGCTCTCAAGCAGGCAGGGGATTGATTCATGCTTTGCCACTGGATTCGACGTATCCTGATATGACCGCGAATTGGGAACATCAACTCCAAGGTATGGCAGAAAGAAATCAAGCTTACTTGCCGTTTATGCAAGCGCTAGAGCAGCGTATTGATGGTTTGATGGGGGAAGTAAAGTCTGGGCCTATTCCTGATTCGCTACGCCACCTTCCTAAAGTAGAGCGACCAGCATTCAAGCGTAAGAAGCGCAGTTACAACAAATCTGGTGCATCAAAAACGACGACCACCAAACGTAAATCCTCCAAGTAATTCATGCCTTCCGGCGACTAAGCGGCACCAGCTAGTGCCGCTTTTGATATCAATATGATGACTAGTCGAACAAGTTATCGTTCTTGTCGATTGCGCCTCTGACGTCATCTTGCGTTAATACGCGTTTACCTAAATCCTGCTTTACTTGTTTACCCAAGTCGATCAATGCATCTCGATTTGCTTGAGTTTGACGCTTGCCTGCACTTCTTAAGCAGTAATTGAGCTCATGCTCTTCACTAAAATTCACCAGATCTTTATCTGCGGCCATTGTTACTCTCCTTAGTGGGGTTAATACCTCACTAAGTCTGGATAGGAAACGGTGAAATTCAAGTTAAGTAATGAGATTGGAGAATGGGCGACGAAACTGGGAACCTTTCGTCGCCTAACGTTAACTTATTGATACTTGACTATTACCAAGGAAGTTCGGTGCCATCATAGTTAATAAACTGCCCCGAATTTTCTTGCGTGCTTTGCTCAATCACTTTTGCTAAACCATCAGCAGATGTTTGGGTGTCGATAAGCGCATTGGGTCCACCCATCTCAGTACGAACCCAGCCCGGATGGAGTGCCAAGACAGTGAAGCCCTCATCGGTTAGGTCATTACTCAAACTTTTAACAACAGAGTTGAGTGCCGCTTTGGAAGAGCGATAGATGTAACCACCACCAGAGGTGTTTTCCGTCATGCTGCCGACTTTAGAGGAGATACACGCAATTTTCTTCGCTTTGCCTTGTTGTAGCAGCGGATAAAAGCTTTCCACTAACTTCAATGGAGCGATGGTATTTATCTCGAAGACTTGTCGCCACTCTTCGATGTCGGTGTTACTAAAACCATAGCCTTTAGGCCCGTAGTAACCTGCATTGTTGATCAGCAGATCGATTGCTGGGAGTTCGCTTGCGAGTTGGGCAACTCGTTGGTAATCCGTCACGTCCAATTCATGTAGCACCAAGGTATTATAATGCGATGCTAATGCGTGTAGTTCTTTACTGTCTGTGAGGTTACGGCTTGTCGCGTGAACTTGATCGCCTTGTTGCAAATAGAGCTCGGTTAAACTCAAACCGATACCGCGATTCGCACCAGTAATAAAGACTGTCTGACTCATGAGTACACCTATCTGTCTGATTCAATAAGGTTAAGTGGAAACAGAACCATTGTGTTAGCTAAGGGCGATAAAATCAACTAACCACCATGCACCTAACATCATCGACATGAACAGAGAAATCGCGCAGAAAGAACCAAAGAAAGCTCCGAGTATCGTATATAAGGTTTTATTCATAACAGGTAGAAATTTAATTGATATTGAAAATCATTATCAATTAAATTTCTTTTTAATTAACTCTGGGAGTTGGTACTATTTCACAACGTTTTATGAAAAGAATGTCCCATGCTGCCACTGATTTATCACCCTATTTACTCGCAACTCGATCTACCAGATGGTCACCGTTATCCGATCATGAAATATCGCTATCTTTATCAAGCTGTGATGGAAAAACTCGCGAGTGAGGGTTGGGGAGGGCAAATTGAATTCTTCCAACCAAGCCCTCTAAGTACGGATGATATTAAACAGGTGCATGATGGGGAGTATGTCGACTTGTTGGTGACGGGAGCTATGCCTGCGGCCAAAATGCGTCGAATTGGGTTTCCTTGGAGCGAGGTCCTGATAACACGGACACTGACATCCACCGCCGGAACAGTGCTGACCGCAGAAAAGGCATTAGAGCATGGTGTCGCGATTCACCTAAGCGGTGGCTATCATCATGCGCACAAAAACTTTGGCAGTGGTTTTTGTCTATTCAACGATCTGGCGATTGCTGCTAAGCACATGCTTGATCATGAACACGTCGATAAAGTGATGATCATCGATAGTGATGTCCACCATGGCGATGGCACGGCAACGATTTGTGAAAGTGAACCCGACATTGTCACCTTGTCTTTCCACTGCGATAAAAATTTCCCAGCGAGAAAGCCAGACTCTGACCTTGATGTTCCATTAAGTCGTGGAACCAGTGATGAAGCTTTTTTGATGACGTTTAAAGAAGTGGTCGAAATGGCAATTAATCTGCATCGCCCTGACATGGTGATTTACGACGCTGGTGTGGATATTCATGTCGACGACGAACTGGGGTATTTCAACGTGTCGACGGAAGGCATATTCGAACGTGACCGCTTTTTAATGCAGTTAATGAAAGATAGAGGGATTCCTATTGCGGCTGTCGTCGGTGGTGGTTATCGAAGTGAACACGCGGATTTGGTGCCTATTCATATGCAGTTGTTGAATGCCGCTGAATTCGTTTTTAAAGACTGAATCTAGAATGTTGAAATTGAGGTAGCGGACTCAGTTCTCGAATGAACATTTAAGGCTGGGAATCCTTTCCCAATTTTATTTTCCTAGCCTTTGACGTTGTCTAAAACAACAAATGGATGGATTTAGCTAATGCAGAAAGAAGATGCTCCTGCCTTATGCCGAGGCGAATATTAGGGGGCTTCGCGGCATTTAGATAGTTATAAACACCTTACAATTCGTCTGATAAAAAATGTAATCAGCAACTAACCTGTTGAGTGGCAAGCCCGCATCTCTGAATGTGGGCTTTTTTAGTGATAATGAACCATTGTAGATTAAATTCACTGAGAGAGTAGTTTCTATCACTTTGAGTGGCTTTATTTGAGCGGAATTGACCATTTAATTATTTTTTCGGTGAATTTGAATTCATAATTAATATGTATTTTATAAATAATTGATGTTTAGTTTGCTTATGGCAGTTAAGTTTATCAATTTATGAATGAGATAGGATAACGCCTTTAAATTCATAAAATTAAACAAACTATTCGGACTGTATATGAACCATCAACGCATTTCCAATACCATCTCTTTTAAAGGGCGAGGGGGAGAGTTTTTTGGCATCTGGATTGTCAATGTTCTACTTTCTATCGTTACGCTTGGAATTTACTCTGCTTGGGCCAAAGTAAGAACAAAGCGCTACTTCTACGGTAACACGTACATCGACGGTGATAACTTTGAGTATCATGCTGAGCCAATGCAAATTTTAAAGGGGCGTTTAGTCGCGCTGGCGATTGTATTGGTATGGGGTATCGCAAACTCGTTCATTCCCCAACTGGCGCTTGTGCTCTTACTTCTGTTTTATGTCGCTCTGCCATGGTTGTTATGGAGCAACGCACGATTTGATTCTGCAATGACGAGTTACCGCAATGTTCACTTCTCTTTTAATTCGTCACTGAAAGATGCATACATGACCATACTTGGCCGAGGCTTTGGTGCAGCGCTGGCTGTCATGGTTTTTATTGGTATCTGTGTGGCGGTTGCGAGCGTTTCGCAAGCTGCGTCGGTTATTTTAGGGCTTTGCTCAGTTGTCGTTATGGCTGACTTTATGGTTGGGTTGTGGTTGGCGTTCAACGTTACTTTGTTAATGGCTACCGCTATGGTGATTGGCAGTTCAGTGGCGAACTTGAAACCAGTTTCTTTGTAAAAACCTACCTGAAAGCCGTAGCAATTGGTCTTAGCACGGCTGTCGCGATTGCGATTGTGGCGGTCATTGTAATGGTTGGGAGCTCAGGGCTCATGGAAGCTGCAGCGGGCGACTTGGCTTCACTGAATAAATCTAGCCCTGTCATTACGATGGTTGTCATGTACCTTGGTATGATTGGCCTAACCATCGGCTTGACGGCATACACAGCAACAAGAACTCGTAACTACTTGTTCTCCCAAATGAAGCTAGAAAAAGAAGGGCAAGAAGAAAACAACTTTACGTTTAAGTCTACCTATACAGTTGATGGCTACATGTGGCTGATTATCTCAAACTTCCTATTACAAGTTGTGACCTTGAGTATTGCGAGACCATGGGTAATGGTTCGTACTTCTCGCTATGTTGCTGACAAGACGGTCGTCGTTGGAGACATGAGCCAACTGAAAGCAGCAGACCAAGATTCAAAAGTGAAATCAGCGATTTCTGATGAAGTTGCACAAGCCTTCGATCTCGGTGTTGGAATCGGTTAATGCAGTTTGAAGGAACCGCGTTTCCACCCAAAAGCTCTGAGCGACATCAAGCCAAATTGGATGTCGCTCAGGCCAACTCGTTGAGTTTGGTTGTTGCTGACAATATTTTCAGCTGTGACCAGCAGCATGCGGACATTACTGCTCCAGTCGGCAATTTACCCGTCAGATTTAAGCTGCCCAATGGTTGGGTTTTCGTTACCGAACGGACTGAAGAAGTGTCTCGGTGGCTAGAGGCAAATAAAAGGTCGAGCTTTGTTGATAAAATTGAATCGAACTGGCTTGCTTGGGTCGTGTCTGCGATGGCATGCATTGCCGTTGTGCTCGGGGGATATTATTACGCGTTACCTTGGGTGAGCGACAAAGTCGCATACGCTATTCCTGACAGTGTTTCAGTTGTACTTGGCGAAAAGGTACTCGAAAGCTTGGATTCCCGTTGGGAACCGAGCGAGCTGAGTAAAGCCGAACAAGAAGCCATTCGAAGCAGGGTAGAGCAGCACTTAACACAGTTAGAGGCGTTGCCTTACCAAGTAGAGGTTGTTTTCCGATCCTCTGAGCTAGGAGCGAATGCGTTTGCCTTGCCTGGTGGAAAGATTGTGCTGCTCGATGAATTAGTCGCGTTGTCTAAAAACCAGCAACAGTTGGACAGTATTATTCTGCACGAGCTTGGTCATATTCATCATCGCCACATGTTAAAGAGGTTGGTGTATTCGAGTGTCCTTTCTGTTGGTGTCGCTCTTTTAACCGGTGAAAGCTCTGGCATCGTGGACAATCTTGCCGGTGCAAGTGTGTTTGTGTTGTCCAGTGGTTACTCCAGAGAAGCCGAAATACAAGCCGATGCATTTGCAAGAGAGGCGATGCTCAAGATTTATGGCGACACAAATCCGATGGCTGAAATGTTTGAGTTGTTCCGTAACCAAGGTTATGAAGAGTTGCCTGAGTGGTTGAGTACTCATCCAGATCTCGATAAAAGGATTGAGGCAGCGAAAGGAAACTAATTCTTTCATACCAATACTTAACGATGAGAGCTCACTAAATATTAGTGGGCTTTTTTCTTGCATATTGAAAAGTGCTTCGAGGATTAGACAGGCTTTTTCTGAATATGGCTGAGTGCGGGGACGCCTCGTTCGGGGTTGCGTTCAACTAGGGATTTAGAAATCCCGTAATTTCCCAAGCGCTAAAACGACGAAAGCTCGTTGATTTCTCAACGAGCTTTCTGAATGTGGCGGAGAGATAGGGATTTGAACCCTAGATACGCTATTAACGTATGCCGGTTTTCAAGACCGGTGCTTTCAA
>NZ_JAPHPY010000073.1:0-17819 GCF_026241575.1 Vibrio sp. Sgm 5 | reverse complement strand
CTATCGGATTTTTACACACTGGTGGGATCGTTCAATTGATCAGTCTATTAATTTCTTAACTGATCGGCATTAGCTCAACGAGCTGCTTTTTTATTGGCATTAAGATGCTCTTTTACATCGTTATAAATTCGTGCATATTAAAACCTCTCCCCTGCTCTACAAGGATGTTTCGCAATCATGGGTTATGAATGGCTGGCGCTGTGCGCTGCTTTCCTATGGGCTATTTCTAGCTTAATTTCGGTTGTTCCCGCCCAACATCTCGGTGCTTTTTCCTATAGCCGATGGCGTATGGGTTGTACAGCCGTCATCCTATCCAGTATGGCTTGGTTCACCGGAGGTTGGTTAAGTGTGACCACAGAACACATTACGCCGATGATGGCGTCCGGTTTGATTGGTATCTTTATTGGCGATACGGCGTTGTTCGCTTGTTTGAACCGCATGGGGCCACGCCAAGCAGGTTTACTGTTTTCTTGTCACGCCGTCTTCTCTGCCATTTTAGGTTACTTTCTATTTAGCGAAAGCATGACTGGTATGGAGCTGATTGGAGCCGCCTTAGTTTTTAACGGTGTCGTCATGGCGACTTTCTACGGCCGACGCGGACAAGCCAGTAACACGCTAGAGGAGATCAAAGGTAATGTTTGGATAGGTGTCGGGCTCGGTTTAACTGCCGCTATGTGTCAGGCGCTTGGTGGTATCATTGCTAAACCAGTCATGCAAACGAGTGTCGATCCAGTCGCCGCTTCTGCGATTCGTATGATCAGTGCCTTTGTCGCGCATTGCGCGCTTTGGTTGATTGGCGCGAAGGTAGCCCGTGCGACTCAAACTATCACCTGGAAAGTTTTTGGTATCACTGCATTAAACGGTTTCTTGGCCATGGCAGTGGGTATGACGTTGACTCTCTATGCCCTACGTGAGGGAAATGTCGGGATGGTGGCTCTGCTTTCTTCAACAACACCAATCATGTTGCTGCCGCTGTTGTGGGTTTACACCAAGAAACGTCCAAATCGTTTTGCCTGGTTTGGCGCGGCCTTAGCCGTGATTGGTACTGGTATCTTAGTACAATAGAGCAGGTTCAATTAGGGCCTGTTGAGCTTAGTAACTCACCGCCTTACCAAACACAGAATCGCAGACACAAAAAAGCCCGAGTCGAACTCGGGCTTTTATCATTCTGAATCTTAGTTAATTACTTAACTAGGATTTGACCAGACATTTCTGCAGGAATTTCTAGACCCGCTAGAGAAAGCATGGTTGGTGCAAGGTCAGACAGTTTACCGCCTTCTTTGAACTCAACCGCTTTGTCACCTACGTAGATTAGAGGTACAGGTAGGTTAGTGTGTGCAGTGTGAATTCCGCCCGTTGTTGGGTCAATCATCATTTCCGCGTTACCGTGATCCGCAGTGATCAGTAGCTGACCGCCAACTTCTTTGATTGCTTCAACCACTTTACCTACGCTTTCATCTAGTGCTTCGATAGCTTGCTCAGCCGCTTCGTAAACGCCAGTATGACCAACCATATCTGCGTTCGGGTAGTTACAAATGATAGTGTCGAATTTGCCAGATTTGATCGCTGCAACCATCTTCTCTGTTAGTTCTGGAGAGCTCATTTCTGGCTGCATATCGTAAGTTGCTACTTTTGGAGAAGCAACAAGTTGACGCTCTTCACCTTCAAATTCATTCTCAACACCACCGTTGAAGAAGAATGTAACGTGTGCGTATTTCTCTGTTTCAGAAATACGTAGCTGAGTTTGACCTTGCTTAGATAGCCACTCACCGTACGTGTTTTCTAGAGACGCAGGAGGGAAAGCAATAGCTAGCGGGATATCAGCTGCGTATTGAGTCAGCATCACGAAGTTGATCGCAGGGAACGCCGCACGCTCGAAGCCATCAAATGCAGGAACGAATGCACGAGTGATTTGACGTGCACGGTCAGCACGGTAGTTCATGAAGATAACCGCGTCGCCATCTTGCATGATTGCATCTTCTTGGCCTTCAGCTTTGATCGCTGTTGCTTTAACAAACTCGTCGTTTTCTTCACGAGCATAAGCCGCTTCTAGACCAGCAACTGCTGTTTCTGCTGTGAACTCAGCTTTTGCTTGAGTCAGAAGATCGTAGGCAACTTGAACGCGATCCCAGTTGTTGTCACGGTCCATTGCGTAGTAACGACCTACGAGAGAAGCAACACGGCCTTTACCTAGTTTCGCAAATAGGTCTTGGAAACGTTGTAGTGAGTTTTCAGCACTGCGTGGTGGCGTGTCACGGCCGTCTAGGAAGCAGTGTAGGTAAATTTTCTCAGCGCCACGAGCGGCTGCCATTTCAACTGCTGCGTAGATGTGATCTTCGTGAGAGTGAACACCACCTGGAGACATAAGGCCCATTAGGTGTACCGCTTTACCAGCTTCAACTGCAGAATCGATAGCTTCAACTAACGCAGCTGTCTCAGCAAACTCACCATCAGCGATAGACTTGGTGATACGAGTTAGATCTTGGTATACAACGCGACCTGCACCGATGTTGGTATGACCAACTTCTGAGTTACCCATTTGACCATCAGGAAGACCAACGTCCATACCTGAAGCAGAGATTAGAGTGTTAGGGTTATTCGCAATCAGTGCATCCATTACTGGTGTTTTAGCATTTGCAATTGCGTTACTTGCTGTGTCTTCACGGTAACCGTAACCGTCAAGGATAACTAGAGCCAATGGCTTCTTAGCAGACATAGTGATGACCTCATCAAATTTAAGTAACTTTCGGCGTAGAGCTTCATTGCTCCATCTAACCTTGAAACAAAACTAGCGTAATTTTACTACACTTTTTAACCAAAACTGTAGGTTAAGATCAAATAATGTTTGCGATTTATTGTTGCTATCTTACAAGTTAGCAAGCAATCCGACCTAGTCAGCAAACGTGTTTCACAAGCATAGTCACTTTCAAGATGCTTTGTACGACCACCGAAATACTTTGGTGAAAAACTTTTTGTTGATAACTATTTTGCGCTTTTCAATGTAGAAGTGAAGTCAATTACACCAATTAGATTGATAGGAAGAAGTGATACTAAGATTGCACGAATAGCACATTAGAAAAGGCTTGAGGCAAGCGCGTAGATCTCAATTATTCGTTAGAAAATTTTAACCCTCTCGCCTAAGGCGACTAACCCCGCTATACTCCTGCTTTATTTTTCCGCCAACATTGCAAGAGCTCAAGACATGCAAGAGTACATTGATTTTTTCCAACAGAACATGATTCTATCTTTGGTTTGGGTAGGTCTTCTTGTCGCATTCATCATGAACATCGTGAAGTCAGCGACAGCCGCATACAAAGAGATTAACGTAAACCAACTGACTCACCTAATGAACCGTGAAAACGGCGTTGTGGTCGATATCCGCTCTAAAGATGAGTTCAAACAAGGCCATATCACCGACGCACTTCACATTTTACCGTCAGATATCAAAGCTGGTAACTTTGGTAGCCTTGAAAACCGTAAATCAGACCCAATCATTGTGGTATGCAAGACAGGCCAAACTGCTCAAGAAAGTGCAAACCTACTAGCTAAAGCAGGCTTTGAAAACGTAAGCCTACTGAAAAATGGCTTGATTGCATGGAGCGAAGCGAACCTACCGCTAGTACGTGGTAAAAAATAAGGTTCGCGGTAAAAATCCAATTTTGCCAAGCCTCGTTTATATAAACTGAGCAAATAGAAAGCAGTTGAAGCACTAAGTTGTGACGCTTTGCACGTAATACGCGCTTCATCTAGTCAATGTAGATTTGCTCAGTTAGTCTCAGGACAAACCATATTTCTGGGTTTAGATCGTTCTAGGCTCAACAAATGTTTATTAAGGATTTAAAAATGGCTGAAGCAGCACCACAAGACGCACAACAAAACTTCGCAATTCAACGCATCTTCCTAAAAGACGTTTCTTTTGAAGCGCCTAACTCTCCAGTAATGTTCCAAAAAGAGTGGAACCCAGACGTTAAACTAGACCTAGACACTCAAAGCCGTGAGCTTGGTGAAGGCGTTTACGAAGTAGTTCTACGTCTAACAGTTACTGTAAAGAACGAAGAAGAAACAGCGTTCCTATGTGAAGTTCAACAAGGTGGTATCTTCACAGCTGAGCAAATGGAAGCAGGCCAACTAGCACATTGCCTAGGCGCATTCTGCCCGAACATCCTATTCCCTTACGCTCGTGAAACTATCTCAAGCCTAGTGGTTAAAGGTACGTTCCCTCAACTGAACCTAGCGCCAGTTAACTTCGACGCGCTGTTCATGAACTACCTACAACAGCAAGCTCAACAAGGCGAAGCTGAAGCGTAATTCACGTTTTGTAAGTGACGTGTCATAGTAGATTCTAATTCGACACGGCATATACCTTAAGAAAATGCACAACGCGTCTAACCAGTGATGCAATGTGCATTTTTTATTTCTGAAAGATCCTAGTTCCTAGCCGCTAGAGAGCGTAAAATCTGGCGATTATGAACTAGATTCTATTAGTAGAAAGACAATTAGGCGGTAGCATGACACAAGCAAATACCAACAATGCTTACGGTAAAGACATCGCAATGACGGTGATTGGCGCAGGTTCATACGGCACTTCTTTGGCGATTTCCCTTGCTCGCAACGGTGCGAACGTGGTTCTTTGGGGTCATGAGCCAACACACATGGCTCGCCTTGAGGCAGATCGTGCCAACCATGAATTCTTACCTGGTATTGATTTCCCTGAGAGCTTGATTATTGAATCGGATTTAGAAAAAGCCGTTCAAGCAAGCCGTGACTTGTTAGTCGTCGTTCCTAGCCATGTCTTTGGCATCGTACTGAATAGCTGCAAGCCTTTCCTACGTGAAGATTCTCGTATTTGCTGGGCAACCAAAGGCCTAGAACCAGAAACAGGTCGTCTACTTAAAGAAGTGGCTTTCGACATTATTGGTGAGAGTTACTCTCTCGCGGTACTTTCAGGTCCTACTTTCGCAAAAGAACTTGCGATGGGCATGCCAACAGCCATCTCCGTTGCCTCTCCAGACTCAGATTTCGTTGCTGATCTGCAAGAAAAAATCCATTGCAGTAAAACTTTCCGTGTTTACGCAAACAACGACTTCATCGGCATGCAACTTGGCGGCGCCGTGAAAAACGTTATCGCCATTGGTGCAGGTATGTCTGACGGCATTGGTTTTGGTGCGAACGCACGTACAGCACTCATCACACGTGGCCTTGCGGAAATGAGCCGCCTTGGCGCTGCACTGGGCGCACAACCAGAGACCTTTATGGGCATGGCTGGTTTGGGGGATCTTGTATTGACTTGTACCGATAACCAATCACGTAACCGTCGTTTTGGTTTGGCACTAGGTAAAGGTAAAGATGTCGACACCGCTCAAGAAGAGATCGGCCAAGTGGTGGAAGGCTACCGTAACACGAAGGAAGTGTGGATGCTTTCTCAACGCATGGACGTTGAAATGCCAATTGTTGACCAAATTTATCAAGTATTGTATCAAGGGAAGGATGCGCGCCTGGCAGCGCAAGATTTACTTGCTCGTGACAAAAAAGCCGAAGGAAAGTAGCACTCTACGCCCCTTTGCACCTCATCTGAGAAGAATAGAAGTTGTCGGGTCACGGAAGAACCACTCAGGACATTGAGAATGAAACACTGCGAAAAACAAAAAGTCTGGGACAAAATTGTCTCAGAAGCCCGTGAGATGTCAGAGCAAGAGCCCATGTTGGCGAGCTTTTACCATGCGACTATCATCAAGCATGAAAGCTTGTGTGCTGCGTTAAGCTACATTCTGGCAAACAAATTGAACACCGCTTCCATGCCTGCAATGGCAGTACGTGAAGTGGTTGAAGAAGCCTTCGCGGCCGATCCAACCATCACGGACGGCGCGGCCTGCGATATTTGTGCAACGGTGAATCGTGACCCAGCGGTTTCGATGTACTCAATGCCACTGCTTTATCTAAAGGGCTATCATGCTCTGCAAGGCTACCGCGTAGCAAACTGGCTCTGGAAGCAAGGGCGTCACGCACTTGCGACTTATCTACAAAACCAGATCTCTGTGGCGTGTCAGGTGGATATTCACCCTGCGGCACGCATCGGTAGTGGTATCATGCTAGACCATGCGACAGGTATCGTGATCGGTGAAACGGCTGTCGTAGAAAACGATGTGTCTATTTTGCAGGATGTCACCCTTGGTGGTACTGGCAAAGAATGCGGTGATCGTCACCCGAAAATTCGCGAAGGCGTCATGATCGGCGCTGGTGCAAAGATTCTTGGCAATATCGAAGTGGGTGAAGGCGCGAAAATCGGCTCTTGCTCTGTGGTATTGCAAGCAGTGCCACCGCACACAACTGTGGCGGGAGTGCCTGCGAAAATTGTTGGTCGTCCAAAAACGGACAAACCTTCTCTCGATATGGATCAAGGCTTTAATGGCAAATCGCAAAGCTTTATCCACGGGGATGGTATTTAATCGTCATTTAATCTTTTGACAATAATGTGGTAGGTAACTCTCAAGTGCGAAAACAAAATCACCCAGTGCTACGCTCGGCTATTTTATTAACTTGTGCTTTATCTGCCACATATCCCATCACCTCTTCCGCTGCTAGCCAGCAAGAGCTGAAAGGCGTTTCCAGCGAAATTAACCGCCAGCGTAAGTCACTCACCTCTCAAGAAAAACAACTGAACGATCTACAAAAGTCGCTAAAAAACCAAGAGCTTGGTATTTCTAAATTAGAACGAGAAATCAAGCAAACCAAAGCAGACTTAGCGCAGGCTGATCAAAACATTAATAAGTTAGAAGAGAAGATTGCTCTGCAAGAAGGCCAGCGTCAGGCGCAGGAAGAAGAGCTAAAGCAGTTGCTTCAGACCTACTACGTGACAGAAAGAGCCAAAGCCAATGGTCACCTTTTGAATCAAGGTGTAGAAGAAGATCGCATTAGTCAGTACTTCCAGCATTTGGCAAAAGCACGGGCAAAAGTGATTGATGACATCACCAAGACCACGCAGGAGTTGGCACATAATAAGAACCAACTCGAGCTCGAAAAAGCACAAATTGAAACCCTGCTCAAACAGCAATCCGAAAAACGTTCTTCGTTGGCAAATACCCAGTCGAAACGTAAAGGGACACTGAGCAAGATTCAAAAAAGCATCAAAGACGACAAGCGTTACCTTTCTGAACTACAACGCAACGAAACCCGTCTAAAAGCCGAGATCGCGAAAGCCGCAAAACGTAACGCAGTGCCTATGGATGGTATTGCGAAACAGCGCGGTAAATTGCCATGGCCATTAAAAGGTCGCGTCCTACATAACTTTGGCACAAGACAAACCGGCCAAGTAAACTGGAAAGGCATGGTGCTCTCAGCTAATTATGGCCAGCAAGTGAAAGCGGTTTACCCAGGTACCGTTGTATTTGCGGAGTACTTACGTGGTTATGGTCTAGTCGTTTTGCTTGACCATGGTAAGGGCGATATGACACTTTATGGCTACAACCAAGCGTTAACTAAGAAAGAAGGCGATAAGGTGACAGCAGGTGAAGTCATTGCTCTCGCGGGGGATACTGGTGGTCAAGACCGTGCCTCGCTCTATTTCGAGATCCGCCGTAACAGTGAAGCGCAAAACCCGAAATCTTGGCTGAAACGTTAACTACTCAACTTATTGTTTCGCAATAAAAAAGGAGCCTCTCGGCTCCTTTTTTGTATGTATATTTGGGAAAGCGCTATGCGTAATAGGTCTCTACCGCATCGATAAAGGCACTTACATCATCTTGACTTAACGCATTAATACCCGCGGCCGCTTCTCTTCCACCACCAGTTGGGAACTGCCCACACACAGCCACGGCACCTTGCTTGTTATTCAACGGAGCACGAAGAGAAACCGTGTATGTACCATCTGTATTTTCAGTTAATACCGCATGCGCAGAGTCTGGATTTTGGTTCGCAAGCCAGTTGCCATAAACACCACTAATTCGGCGTGATGCTGCATTATTCGGTAGTTCAAACAGCTTGAGCTTTGAGCTTTCGTGAGTTGCAGGGACAGCTAGTGCCGCATCCATATCTTGCTGATAAGCCGATTGTAATTGGTAGTAAGGTGACGCTTTATCTTCAATAGCATCAAATGGAGAGGTGTACTGAAGAAGTGCACGATACAAATCCGCCGGATGGAAGTGAAGATCATCAACTTTCGAGCCGTAGCCATTGTAGTTAATCAGTGTACCTAGCTCTTTTAACTGCGCTTTTTGCTCTTCATTGAGTTCGATTTTGTCCGCCAACGCATCCGCTTTAGCAATCAAGTTATCACCATAAGCAGCGGTGATCGCCCATGTATGAAAACGGCCATCAAGCAGTTTATCGACAATCAAAGCGGTACACATATTAGCATCAAGATCGATGTGCGCATCTAAGTTACCATGTTGAGGAATCTCACCCGCTTTGTGGTGATCAGCGTAAAACACATGTGCGCCTTGAGCCAATGCTTGCTCTAGACCTACCATGTTCTTTTCCATTGAAATGTCTAATACCGTCAGCTCATCGCCAGCTTGCAGATCGACCTTTTCCACCAGCTTAATATCACGTTTAACACCAGTCACCAACTTAGCTTCGATGGGATCCGCCAAACGCAATTGCAACAATGCGATGATGCCATCGGCATCGCCATTAAAAATGTCGTAGTTCATTGAACGATAGTTCCTTTATCGAGAGTCATATCCCAACAGATAATTGGGGGGTGTATGAATCCTATTGTGCGAAATGAGCACAGCAAGTCAACTCAAGGGAGGGGCTGAAAATGAGAGCTGCGCTCTAAACCTTAAGCATTGAGCCATACTCTCATTTTCTAATGTTAATAAGGAGGGAAAATAGTACTAACTGTGTAGTGTGCTTAAAGCCTCTTCGAGTAGCAGTAACTGCTCCATGCCTTGCTCTGTCGCAACAGGCTTCACCACATTTAGCATTTGTAGCATGCCTTGTTTTACCATTGTTTCGGTGATTTCTGTTTTTGGAGACATCGCTGATTGATACGCTAGCCAGCTACACGCAATTAAATGCAGAGTACAAACCAAAGGCTTCAATTGTGTTTGGTCAACGTTCAACAACTTCAACGACACGAACTCTTGCATGATGGCAATCAGGTTCGCTTGAAGCTTTTCCTGAACATCAATGTACTCATCATGCAGCTTTTCATCGCGCGATAAGATTTCCGGTAAGTTTGCGTAAAAGAAACGGTACTTCCACATTAGCGTAAAAATGGAATCTAGGTAGCTTTTCAGCATGGTCAGGCTCTCTTGAGAACCTTGAATTGGAGTGAATCTTTCTAGCAACTCCGCAGAGTAAAGTGCGAAGATCTCACGCACGATTTCTTGCTTATTACGAAAGTGGTAGTAAAGGTTGCCTGGGCTAATTTCAATATGGTCAGCAATGTGATTGGTTGTGATATTGCGCTCACCATGTTGGTTAAACAACTCCAGTGCGGCATAGACAATTTTGTCGCGCGTTTTCATGGTTATCGTATTCCCTCTTCATTAACGAATTGAGTATAACGACTTCACCAACCTAGGTCGATAGAGGCTCCAAATACGGTAACATAGCAGACCAGTTACGATACCAATGGTGTTTGCAATCAGATCATGCCATGACGTTTGTCGACCCACATACCCTTGCAGAACTTCAATCACGGCACTAAATAACAAAATACTCACTGCTATCGTCCAACGCTGACGCCACTTTGAAACACAAAAGCAACCTAAGAAACCAAAACCACTGTACGCCATCGCATGCTGCATCTTATCCAAGTACGCAATGTCACCCCAATCTTGCAACTCACCCGAACTCAAAGAAAGATAAGCAATGAGGGCGGCATAGCTCAGTAGAACGAAACGGGCAGCGATTAGGTTCATCATCAATCCTTAAGCAATTGGGAATGGGAAAGCGGTCACTTGATCAATATGGTCGCAACCTAATGCCAACATAATCAAACGATCAATGCCTAATGCCACACCAGCACAATCTGGCAAGCCCGCCTCTAATGCACCAATCAGATGGAAATCGATAGGTTGTGGCTTCAAGCCCATTTCTAGACGCTTAGCGTTATCTTGTTCGAAACGTGCTAATTGCTCTTTCGGGTTATCGAGTTCATGGAAGCCGTTCGCAAGCTCAATACCTTTGAAGTACACCTCAAAGCGATCCGCGACACGGGTATCTTGTGGGTTGATCTTTGCCAGCGCGGCTTGTGAAGCTGGGAAGTCATAAACAAACGCAGGGACTTGCTGACCAATCTTGGCTTCCACACCGATGCTGAACAACAGTTGCAGCAAGGTATCACGATCTTCTTCTGGCTCTGCAATGTCACTCAAACCCAGCTTTGCCGCGACTGCTTTTAGCTCTTGCATCGAGCCTTCTAACGGGCACGCACCAAGTACGTCAATAAAAGCTTGCTGGTAAGTCATTCGCTCAGCAGCGCCGCACTTCAATACCAGTTGTAGCAGGTCATCCATTTCGTCCATCAGCTTATGATGATCAAAACCGATACGGTACCACTCCAACATGGTGAATTCAGGATTGTGGTGACGACCATTCTCTTCATTACGAAAAGCTTTGTTGATTTGGTAAATACAACCACTGCCCGCAGCCAGTAGGCGCTTCATATGGAATTCAGGACTGGTCATAAAGAACAGTTTGCTGCCACCGGCATAGCCTGGTCCTACAAATTCAGTCTGGAAGGTATGCAAATGAATGTCTGTCACCGTCGCGTGACTCATCGCTGGCGTGTCGACTTCCATCACCTGTCGCTCGGCGAAGAATTGACGAATAGCGGTAATCAACATCGCACGTTGACGTAGTTGTTCCATAGAAGCGGTAGGTTGCCAGTTCGTTTGCATAACAAAACTCTTAAAAGGTTGATGAGCAGGAAAAATAGCAATTTTGGCATGATTTGCCTAGTTCAGCGAGGGGGGAATCGGCTCCAATTTTTGCCCCCCAAACGCGAATAAAAATCGATTAAAACTGAAGCAAGCATTTGACGTTCCACAGTACAAAAAACACTCACAACTTACCCTATTATCAATGAGGGTAATGTCGCGCAACAGTCATGTAACATTGACAGCGATTACGTTTGTGCACCAAACGTTTCGTGCCGTGATAGCAGTCACATAACCTAGAATTTCTATGCTCACATGTGCATTACCGGAGAAAAACCCCAAATACATCAATTTTTCTGCCATAAGCCTCCCCTACACTAACCCTACTACTTTTGAGGGATTGCCTTAAAACGGTGCCCTCACACTCACAATAACAAGCGGATTTCCGCAATCACACACTGGAGGATAACTGTGCAAATTATCACCACAGATATCGCAGTCATCGGCGCAGGCGGCGCTGGTCTTCGTACTGCTATTGCAGCGGCTGAAGCAAACCCGGACTTAGAAGTAGCACTTATTTCTAAAGTTTACCCAATGCGCTCCCACACGGTTGCTGCAGAAGGTGGCTCAGCAGCAGTTATCAAGGATGAAGATAGCTTAGACAATCACTTCAACGATACCGTTGGCGGTGGTGACTGGCTATGTGAACAGGACGTTGTTGAATACTTTGTAGAGAACGCGACTCGCGAAATGATCCAAATGGAGCAATGGGGTTGCCCATGGAGTCGTAAAGAGAACGGTGAAGTCAACGTACGCCGCTTTGGCGGTATGAAGGTTGAACGTACTTGGTTCGCTGCAGATAAAACTGGCTTCCACATGCTTCACACGCTATTCCAGACGTCAATGAAGTACGACAACATCAAACGCTTTGATGAGTACTTTGTTGTCGATTTGCTTGTTGATGAAGGTGAAGTACAAGGTCTGATTGCAATCCACATGTCTGAAGGTGAGTTGGTTACGATTAAAGCGAAATCGGTTGTGTTAGCAACAGGTGGTGCTGGTCGTGTTTATCACTGTAACACCAACGGCGGTATCGTAACGGGCGACGGCATGGCGATGGCTTACCGTCACGGCGTTCCTCTACGTGATATGGAATTCGTTCAATACCACCCAACAGGTCTTCCTGGCACAGGTATCCTGATGACCGAAGGTTGTCGTGGTGAAGGCGGTATCATCGTTAACAAAGATGGTTACCGTTACCTGCAAGATTACGGCATGGGCCCAGAAACCCCAGTGGGCGAGCCGAAAAACAAATACATGGAACTGGGTCCTCGTGACAAAGTTTCTCAAGCGTTCTGGCATGAACAGCAGAAAGGCAACACCATCAAACACCCTCTTGGTGACGTGGTGCACCTAGACCTTCGCCACCTTGGTGAAGAATACCTACAAGAGCGTTTACCGTTCATCTGTGAACTAGCGAAAGCTTATGTGAACGTAGACCCTGCAAAAGAGCCAATTCCAATTCGTCCTACGGTTCACTACACCATGGGTGGCATTGAAACCAACGGCGAATGTGAAACTCGCATTAAAGGTCTATTCGCGGTTGGCGAATGTGCATCAGTTGGTCTTCACGGCGCAAACCGTCTAGGTTCTAACTCGCTTGCTGAGTTCGTTGTATTCGGTCGCGTTGCGGGTGAACAAGCGGTGAAACGCGCAGCAGAATTCAAAGGCTGGAACGAAGAGTCTATCGCGACTCAAGTGAAAGCAGTTGAAGACCGCATTGCTGCTCTGATGAACCAAGAAGGCGAAGAAAACTGGGCAGATATCCGTACTGAAATGGGTCACACCATGGAAGCAGGTTGTGGTATCTACCGCCAAGAAGATTTGATGCAAGCAACGATTGATAAGATCACTGAACTTAAAGCTCGTTACAAACAGATCAGCATCAAAGATAAAGGCAAAGTGTTCAACACTGATCTTTTATACGCAATCGAAGTTGGTTACGGCCTAGAAGTCGCAGAAGCGATGGTTCACTCTGCCATCCTACGTAAAGAATCTCGTGGTGCGCACCAGCGTCTAGACGATGGTTGTACTGAACGTGACGATGTGAACTTCCTGAAACACTCACTTGCTTTCTTCAAAGAAGATGCAGCACCAAGTATTGACTACAGCGGCGTGAAGATCACTAAGTCTCAGCCTAAAGCACGTCTATACGGTGAAGCAGCAGAGAAAGCAGCAGCAGCAGAAAAAGCCGCTGAAGCAGAAGCGAAGAGCGCAGAGGAGCAAGCATAATGTCAGCAAACCGCATTCAAAAAGTAGACATTCTGCGTTACGACCCTGAGAAGGACGCGGAACCATACACGCAAACATTCGAAGTCCCATTTGATGAAACCATGTCCGTACTTGATGCACTTGGCTACATCAAAGATCACCTAGATAAAGATCTGTCTTACCGTTGGTCTTGTCGTATGGCGATCTGTGGTTCTTGCGGCATCATGGTAAACAACGTGCCTAAGCTCGCTTGTAAGAGCTTCCTACGTGATTACCCGAATGGCGTGACTATCGAACCACTAGCAAACTTCCCAATCGAGAAAGACTTGATCGTTGATATGACGCCGTTCATCGAGCGCCTAGAAGCAATCAAACCTTACATCATTGGTAACGATCGCAAGCCAGAAGACGGCACAAACCTGCAAACGCCAGAGCAAATGGCGAAGTACAAACAGTTTGCTGGTTGTATCAACTGTGGTCTTTGCTACGCGGCATGTCCTCAGTTCGGTTTGAACCCTGAGTTCATCGGTCCGGCGGCACTAACACTGGCACACCGTTACAACCTAGATAGCCGTGACAACGGTAAAGCTGAGCGCATGAAGCTGATCAATGGTGAAAACGGCGCTTGGGGTTGTACCTTTGTAGGTTACTGTTCTGAAGTTTGTCCGAAGAGCGTCGATCCAGCAGCGGCAGTAAACCAAGGCAAAGTGGAGTCTTCTATGGACTTCGTGATTGCGATGTTGAAACCTGATGGTTCACCAAAGAAAGTGGAGGCATAAGGATGAGCAACCGTAAACCTTACGTTCGTGAAATAAAACGCACATGGTGGAAGAACCATCCTTTCTACCGCTTCTACATGGTACGTGAAGCAACTGTGCTTCCTCTGATCCTATTCACTATCTTCCTGACTTTCGGTCTAGGTTCATTAGTAAAAGGCCCAGAAGCTTGGCAAGGTTGGTTAGAGTTCATGGCAAACCCTATCGTAGTAGCAATCAACATTGTTGCTCTACTAGGCAGTTTGTTCCATGCACAAACCTTCTTCAGCATGATGCCACAAGTAATGCCAATTCGTTTGAAAGGCAAACCAGTGGATAAGAAAATCATCGTTCTGACTCAGTGGGCCGCAGTTGCGTTCATCTCACTGATCGTTCTCATCGTGGTGTAAGGAGCTTTAGTAATGAAACCGAATTATAGTGTTAACACAGCCCCGAAGCGTTCTGATGAGCCAATCTGGTGGGGTCTATTTGGTGCCGGTGGTACTTGGTTTGCGATGATCACACCGATTACCGTGCTGGTTATGGGCATCTTGGTACCGCTTGGCGTGATTGATGCAGAAGCAATGAGTTACGAACGCGTATCTGAATTCGCAACCAGCATCATCGGTGCGCTATTCATCATAGGTACGCTAGCATTGCCAATGTGGCATGCGATGCACCGTCTACACCACGGCATGCACGACCTTAAGTTCCACACAGGCTTGATTGGTAAAATCGCATGTTACGCGTTTGCAGGTTTAATCACTGCGCTGGCCGTTGTCTTTATCTTCATGATTTAAGACGCTGACGAAAATAAAAAAGCTGGCAACTCGCCAGCTTTTTTATTGCCTGTTATTTATGTTTTCTCAACGAGTGCAGATCAATACAACCGCTATTCAATAAAAGTCGCGATGTCATCCAAAGATTTTTTGTGCATCGCATGTTCCGGAATGGTCGCATCTTCTTCCGGATAACCGGTCACAATCAACATATATGGACGATCGACATCATTGTCTCGCCCGCAAATCTTACTTAAGAAACTCATTGGTTTTGGTGTATGAGTCAGCGTACCCAAACCGGCGTTATGCAATGCTTGAAGCAAAAAACCTGTGGCAATCCCTACCGACTCGTGCACATAGTAATTGGTTTGCTCTCCATCATTGCTCATACCACCTTTCTTTTGTGAAAACACCGCAATCAACCACGGTGCTTTTTCTAGATAAGGCTTACTGGCATTGGTACCGAGTGGCTTCAGTGCATCTAACCATTCTTGCCCTGCTCTCCCTTCATAGAAAGACTGTTCTAGCTCTTCAGCGGCTTGGCGGATCTGCCCTTTCACTTCCGCACTATTAATCGCAACAAAATGCCAAGGCTGATGATTTGCACCACTCGGAGCTGTACCTGCTGCTCGAATGCAGTGCTCAATCACTTCTTTCGCCACAGGACGATCAGAGAAGCTACGAATGGAATGACGGCGCTGAAGTTGCTCAAGATTCTGTACAGCTCTTGCTGCCATTTCTTGCGGAGAGTATTCCACAAAATCATTGAGTGGGTAATGTTGTTCTTGAGTCGACATAGTGCTTCCTTGCGCTTGTTAGGTATCGATTTACTATAGCCACAAATTTCCCATCTGCGTTTTTATCTTCATAAAATCAATGTGATATTGAGATAAAACGCAAATATTTAGCAATATATCACCAACAAAAAAGAGAGCCGGATAACACGTATCAGCTTCTGAATTACTTTAATTTGCCCCGCTATCAGAGCTTTGGGTTACCTATGATCTTTTTGCTTTTTAAGCTTTTAACCATCCATGATCTTATTGCTGTTTTATCTTCTTACTTGGTTCATTAAGCCGCAGTACTAAAGCCAATCACCGCCCTTTCTCGGCTGATGAGCTATCACGTTTGCTGTTGGTATCTATCACGCTAGAGCTTGAAGCTGTTAGGATAAAACAACAGATAATAAAAAAGGCCGCCGAAGCGACCTTTTCAATCAGAAAATCTGAGGTGAATTACTTCACACGACCTACATATTCAGCAGTACGAGTGTCAACTTTGATCACTTCGCCAATTGCGATGAATAGTGGTACACGTACTACAGCGCCAGTTGATAGTGTTGCTGGCTTACCACCTGTACCTTGAGTGTCACCTTTTAGACCTGGGTCTGTGTCAGTAACTTCTAGTTCAACGAAGTTTGGTGGAGTAACTGTGATTGGGTTACCGTTCCAAAGCGTGATCATACAAGTGTTGTTTTCTACCAACCACTTAGCGTTGTCACCAACCGCTTTCGCGTCTGCAGCGATCTGCTCGAAAGTTTCGTTGTTCATAAAGTGGTAGAATTCGCCGTCTGAATATAGATAATCTAGGTCGATATCCATTACGTCTGCCACTTCACAAGTGTCACCAGACTTGAATGTTTTCTCTAGCACTTTACCAGAAAGAAGTTTACGAATTTTAACGCGGTTGAACGCTTGGCCTTTACCTGGTTTAACGTATTCGTTTTCCAGAATTACACAAGGCTCGTTATCAAGCATTAACTTAAGGCCGCCTTTAAATTCATTGGTGCTAACTGTAGCCATTTTTTCCTCTTACATTCTTAGAGCTAAATTCAATGCCGCACATAATAACCCGAAAAGTCGAATCTGTTGAGCAAAACTGGCTCAAACAGTTAGCGAATGGGATCTCTGATCCTGCAAAGTTGCTGGAAAGTTTGGAAATTGATCCTTCGCCGTGGCAAGACGGGTTTGCTGCGCGCAAGCTGTTTGCACAGCGTGTACCGCAAAGTTTTGTCGATAGGATGGAAAAAGGCAATCCTTACGATCCACTTTTACGCCAAGTATTACCTTTGAACGAGGAGTTCGAGGTTCACGAAGGTTACTCCAATGATCCTCTGGAAGAGCAAGACAACGAAGTGCCTGGGCTGTTACACAAATACCGCAATCGCGCATTGATGATTGTAAAAGGTGGCTGTGCCGTGAACTGCCGTTATTGCTTCCGCCGTCATTTTCCTTATCAAGAGAACAAGAGCGGTAAACAAGCTTGGACTCAGTGCTTAGAATACATGGCGAAGCAGCCAGAACTGAATGAAGTTATCTTCTCAGGTGGTGATCCTCTGATGGCAAAAGACGATGAGATCCACTGGCTACTAGAACACATCGCACAAATCCCTCACATCAAGCGCCTGCGTATTCACAGCCGTTTACCTGTGGTAATCCCTGCACGTATTACTGACGAGTTGTGTCAGTTACTGCGAGCATCTCGCTTGCAAATCATCTTGGTAACGCACATCAACCACGCCAACGAGATCAATGCTGAGTTTGCTGCTCAAATGGCAAAACTGAAGCAATCCGGCGTTACTTTGCTTAACCAAGGCGTGCTATTAAAAGGCGTCAATGACAGCATAGAAGCACAAGTTACTCTCAATGAAGCCCTGTTTGACTCAGGAATATTACCTTATTACCTACACGTGTTAGATAAAGTCCAAGGCGCGGCACATTTCTTCGTCTCTGATGAAGAAGCAAAAGAAATCATGCGTGGCTTGATTACTCGCGTCTCGGGCTACCTAGTGCCTAAATTGACTCGTGAAATTGGCGGCCGACCAAGTAAAACGCCACTGGATCTGCATCTAGAGTAAGTTGCTTTCCGTATAAAGATTGTCGTTACGAGTAAAAGCTTTTGTTCGCTCAGGCGGTCTTATCTATGCATACTCCGCAAATTTGGAGGTTAAGATGCAAGCAACTTTTGAACACATTTTCGATCTTGGCCCATTCAGTTGGCCTGCATTAGCCTGTTGCGCCATCAACGGCTTAATGATCGGTATAGAGCGCCAAACGCGGGGTAAACCTGTTGGTATTCGTACCGCTATTTTAGTTATCTCTGGCACTTACTTATTTAACCTGAGATCGGTTTAAGCCATCGCCATCAGCCCAGACTTTTCAGCATTGGTGATGTTGAGTGATGGCTTC
>NZ_JAPHPY010000072.1:0-18441 GCF_026241575.1 Vibrio sp. Sgm 5 | reverse complement strand
TGAAACTCAGTATATTGCTTAATAACTGAACAACTTTGGGCTGCCATGTCTTCCAACCGAATTAAGCAACAAAGCCAAGAAGATGGAATAAGAAAGAAAATGGAAGAGTAGCTTCTTACATATTTAATTCTTCGAAAGGGGATCTACCCTTATTACATCTAAAGATTGGTTATGTTTTTGTTATATTTCACAGAGTTTACTGCTTCGATATACAGAATGTGACTTGTTTTTATAGATTGGTTGATACGACGAAAAAGATGACCGTGAAGGTTTATTCTATACATTTTAAACTCAAACGATAGTTATATTTAAAGAAGAAAAAAAAGGATGCTTAATAATTATTGAGCATCCAAAATGGTAAAATAAAAACCACAAAAGGCTTAATGTCGAATCCTAATGATAACTGGCTGAAATGATGTTTTGTAGTGAGTTTATGCAAAAAACAACACCATTTGCGCAAACGGCCGAGCCTTAGAACTAAAGCGAATATTAAATTTGCTTTCAACTTTGAGTGTTTGCGTTATTTGATGTATTTTTTGCGCAACCTTTGTTGGTGGTTCTTTTTTCTTGGGCTAGCTTGAAAATGTCAGAGGAGCGTATGGTATGACAAAGGCGATTGAAGCTCTATTCAACAAAATTAACACATTAATTGATAAGTTGTATTGATTAGGTTTTTATGACAAAAATTTTTATTAGATATAAACTGCTATACATAAATGTCTTTATTTTGGATCTAAATTTTTTATATGGTTTCACCACAGGTGTCTGGCAAGAGAGTTTTTATGGGGAATTTAATACATCATTATTCTTTTCATCTTTTTCCGGGGTGAGTCTATGTTTATTTATATGCTCTTTGATATTGATTGTGATAAAAATAATTGTAGATTACAAGAAGTGAAATTATGAAGTATGTTGTTTTAGATAAGCATCTATGTGAAAGCAAGTGCTTTGAACGTTGTTCGAATGACGGAATTGTTGTTATTTACGTTGAGGATCTTGAAGGTGCTAAAACTTTGTTATGTCGGGAAAAAATTGATGTTTTTTTCTTTGATAGTAGCAGTTATGGCGTGGATGGAGTGATGTTTATCACTGAAATTCCCAATTATACTTTTCCCACGGTTGTTGTTAATACAAGCAGTGGCAACGGTGAAGTTGATTCTTTGGTAATAACGCTATTAAAAACTTCAGGCGCCAAAAAAGTATATTCCAGATTTGGTGGGCGCCATGACAATATTGAGATTTTTTCGATCCTAAATGATATAGAGGATGGGTATGCACTTTATAATAAAAACGAACCAACTGAAAGTGAAATGGATCCAGAGATTATCTTAAAAACTATCAGTGAAGGTAAACTAGTAAATTATTATCAACCTCAGTACTACGAAGATGTAGATAAGCCAATATCAGTAGAGGCTCTTGCTAGGTGTGAGCATCCTGTATATGGTCTAATATCACCTTCGGTTTTCATTCACCTTATCGATATGGACTCATTGTTTTGGGGGGGCTTAGAAAGGGCTTTAAGAGACTTTTCAGATCTACCCAAAGATTTAAAACTATCTATAAATATAAATCAAAGAACATTGCAAAAGCCGATAAGTAAAGAACTATTGAATTTATGTTCATGTTATAACTTTGAGCCTTCAAGGTTAACTCTTGAGCTTACAGAAGATGAGGCTTTTGATGGGGGGGTAATAGCGCTAGCAAATGTGGTAGCAATTCGTATTGCGGGTATCGGTTTAGCTATTGATGATTTTGGAACAGGTCATTCAAGCCTAAGCCAACTAGTTTCCTTACCTTTTACCGAATTAAAATTAGACCGCAAGTTTGTTTATAATATTAGAAATAGCTATAAAAATCAAGAAATATTAAAGATAAGCATGCTGTTGGCTAATTCTTTGGGGATGAACTTGATTGCTGAAGGGGTGGAAGAGTTCGAAACATTGAACTACATAAAAAAATTGGGTGTAAGCTATTATCAAGGGTATTTTTTAAGTATGCCAATGAACTTGAACCAGCTGAAAGAATTGGTTTTCTGATGTGGGAGTAAGTTAACTCGGTGCGGCAGGAAAATGGTTTTCGTGTGATGTTGGCGTTGAATATAACACCTATCTCTGAGGAGAATGTGATATAAAACATAAACCCTGCTTTCATACAGGGTTTATGTTTTATCTAATGAATTGATATTGATTTTGCGTAAGAAATTTTGTTCTATGCCATTTTCTGAGAATTCTTATTTAATTTTGAGGGTTTCATTGTAATTAAAGAGTGTAATTAATTGTGTAATTATCTAGAGAAAATGGTTGCTCATCTTTAGATATAATTAAAAGCATTGCTTCGCTATCTTTGTAATTAATCAATGTTCGAATGCTATAATATTTCGAACAGCCAAGAAATTCTTCTGAGGCTAGCGTTTTTAGGTTGTTATTTTTGAATGTGTCGTCAAAGTGTTTGCAGAGTGTGAAGCTGGCCTTAGAAACGATGTCTTTGCTTTTGTTAATTGTATCTGAGATGGTGTCTGACAACGTACCTCTGTTCTTGTTTTTTTGAATAACGTCATCATAAGCTTGGTTGTAATATAAGTCCTTTCCGGACTTTAAGCAGCGAATGCAAGCGAGGCTATGAATTGAGTCTATTAGTCTTTCGATTAGCATGGTTATTGATCTCCTAAAGTACTGTCTTGGTATTTATTGTCACATTAGTCCTGCTGAATTGACATCTTATTTTGTGCAGGAATGCCTTACTTTTGTGCAGTAGTGAAGGCTTAAATTATGTTGATTTTTATTTTTTCAATATTGCGCAAGTTTTATATTCTTATGTGCAATATTGGGTTTAGTGGCTATTTATTTTTTTGTGTGTGTGGTTTAATTGATAGAAGAAGTAATAAGAAGTATAGCCTTAACATAATAGAGCGTCGAAACATGAATAAAGTGCTAGACAATCTTCATGAACGAAGTAATAGTTTCAGTGCCCTCGTTTTTGATAAAGTAATTTATGCTACTGGGGTAAAAGGGGGTATTGGCAAGGATGCTACTGTGCTTAGTGGTAAAAAAATCATCATATTAAAATGTGAGGTAGGGGGGGGGAAGTATAAATCAAGGAAATTAACTATTTACAATGCTAATCACGATTCATTTAGTCCTATCCCAGTAGTTGACGCAGACCATATTGTTGCAATAAGAGAGGATTTCTTCGATGCGGCAGAAGCACCAGCAATTATGTTGGGAGGTTTCTCTAACATTCATGATAATTTGATATGTGACTTGATTTTGTCTATCAATAAATCATCTACTCCCGAGTTCTTGTTGGCGGCAATAGCTAACTTAGTTGCGGTTGAATATCGAGATATGAGTGAGAAAACGAAGTTTCAGCGTGTTGTTGAGGCAGTAGAAGCGAACTACCTAGATGAAGACTTTTCTCTTGATGCATTGTCAAAAGAAGTATTCATGTCTCGGCGTAAATTGCAATATATACTATCGTCTGAAAACGTATTCTTTTTAGATTTAGTGAACTCTTATAGGATAAGCCATCTAAAAAATTTGCTAAAGCAACAGCCTACATTTTCACTAACTAGAGTGGTCACTGATTCAGGGTTTAAAAACACAGCTGCAGCAAATCGAGTGATAAAAAAACATTTAAATATGTCGCTGAAAGATCTGAAGTCCACAATTGTGGCTAAGGAGATAAAAAAGACAACTAACGAACACTTCTCTGGCGTTAGTAATTACATTTAGTTTGTGGTTGTGTGTGCCCGTAAGGCTATCTTAGATTTAAATATATATACCGAATCAACTTGAAGATGCTGGCTTGATAATCTGAAAATTATCATTAATTCGAGATATCAAAGAGCCTGCGATCTCCGGAAGAGTCATTGCAAAAAAATGGTCTATTGCCGCCTTGAAGTCCCGTTTTCTTTTGAAGTAAACGTTGTTCCTCGAATCTAAAATTTGAGAGTTATGTAACAAAATGAATAAACTTGCCTTGTCCCTCATAGCGGTAACAATTCTTTCGGGTTGTTCTGTTACTGGTTCCCATTTAGAAACAAGTAACAAAACCGTTATTGAAAGTAAAAATAATGAAAATGAATTGAAATATAACTTATTCCCTTTAACACCTCAAAATGTTAATTCATTTAATGACAACTCAGTTGTTAGTTCAACTACTAGCCAAACGTTACGTACACAAATTGCTAATTATGAATACAAAATTGGGGTTGGTGATATTTTAAACGTAACCGTATATGACCATCCAGAGCTTACTACCCCAGCAGGTTCTTACCGTTCAGCGAGTGATTCTGGTAATTGGGTACATTCAGATGGGACCGTTTTTTATCCTTACATTGGCAAAGTACAAGTAGTCGGTAAAACCGTTTCAGAAGTTCGAGACGTGATCGCTGTGCGACTAGCACAATACATTGAAAAACCGCAAGTAGATGTAAGTGTTGCATCATTCAGATCTCAAAAGGTTTACGTGACGGGTGAAATTAAAAACCCGAACCACTTAGCAATAACGAATATCCCTTTAACGGTGTTAGATGCCGTCAACAAGGCTGGTGGTCTAAAAGATGACGCAGACTGGCGAAACGTTACATTAACGCGTGACGGTAAAGAAACACACATTTCTTTATACGCCCTGATGCAAAACGGGGATCTTACACAGAACCACCTTTTAAAGGACAACGACATTATTCACGTACCACGCGATGACGCTCAAAAGGTGTTTGTTATGGGTGAAGTGTTGAAACCAGATGTGGTCAAGATTGATCGTGCAGGTTTGTCGTTAACAGAGGCATTGAGTTCCGTTGGTGGCATTAACGAACTTTCAGCGTCTTCTACGGGTATCTTTGTTATTCGTAAAAGCACCACTGAAAACGTTGTTGCTGATATCTACCAGTTAGATTTGAGTGATGCTTCAAGTTTCGTTCTTGGTACTGAATTTGAACTGCAACCTTATGACACCGTTTATGTCACAGATGCACCTATCACACGTTGGAACCGCTTGATCAGTCAATTACTTCCGACGATTTCAGGGTTCAACGAACTATCAGAAGGTGTTTTACGAGTTCGAAATTGGTGATTTGAATGTTTAATAAAATTGTCGTGGTTTGTGTTGGCAATATCTGTCGTTCCCCTTACGGTGAAGCTGTTTTACAAAAGATGTTACCAGAAAAGTACATTTCATCTGCAGGTATTATGGTTGATAGTTCGGGGCTAAGTGAAAACCCAGCGAACGAAACAGCCATAAAAATCGCAAGTGAACGTGACATTGATTTAACTAAGCACAAAGCACAGCAGTTAACCAAAGAAATGTGTTTAACCGCGGATTTACTTTTGGTGATGGAGCCGAAACATATCGGATTACTTACCGATATTTGCCCTGAAGCACACGGTAAAACCATGTTATTAAGTCGTTGGGTTGAACAAGTTAATTCAATTAGCGACCCACATAAAAAAAGTGATGAAATGTTTAGACACGTTTACGAAATCATTGATCAGTCGTGCTCTAAATGGGCTGAAAAGCTCAAATAAAATTTGGCTGTGTATCCGTCAAGGCTCATCCCTAAACTTTAATATTGATACACAACCACCCTATTAATTTTGAATATTCGATGAGTGTTCAAAAATTATATCGCTCTTTAACAATTTGGAAATAAAAAGTAACCATTTAAAGCTTAAAGCTTTAATTTTATAAGGTGCTTAATTGACTGGAATAATAAACCAGTCGATTAACTGTTACGCTTTCCATCAATAGAAATAAGGAAAGCGTAATGGTTAGTTTTTAATCACCATGAGTTAATGTAATGAGCACACAAAAAAATCCTGAGATTATCGATCTTAGTAAATTGTTAGGTATTATTCGGGATAGTAAAAAAATGATCGCTGCTAGTACCTTGCTTTGTGTATCATTAGGTACTGGTTATGCTGTACTTTCTCAACCTATTTATAAAGCTGATGCTTTGATTCAGGTAGAAGAGAAATCAAACGGTTTAGCTTCACTTGGTGATATGTCGGAAATGTTCGCACAAGAAGGACGTTCCGCAACTGAAATCGAGTTACTTAAATCTCGTATGGTGTTGGGTTCGACGGTTGACGATTTAGATTTAACAACGGTTGTTACCCCTGATTACTTCCCTATCGTCGGTGCAGGTGTTGCCCGTTTAAGCGGTGACACTAAGATCGCTAACATCTCTGAATTTATCGCACCTATCGGTAACTACAAGCTCGTTGTGGATCACAACACGTTTACACTCTTTGATGAATATGATCAGTTGGTTCTAGGTGGTGCAGTTGGTGAAACTGCTTCGAATAATGATGCTGACATTTCAATGAAAATTCATTCTGCTTCTGCAGATAGCACTTTCAACGTTTCAAAAATTACACGACGTGAAGCAATCAACCGATTGAAACAATCACTTTCTGTTTCTGAACTTGGTAAACAAACGGGTATGCTTTCTTTGTCTGTAACTGGACTCAACAAAGCGCACCTAGAACATGTTCTAGCTAGTATCTCTGATAACTACATAACGCAAAACATTGATCGCAATGCTCAAGAAGCAGCTAACAGTTTAGCGTTCTTAGAGGGACAACTACCTCACGTAAAAGAGAAACTAACGGTTTCAGAAAACCAGTTGAACAGCTTTCGCGTTAAGAATAAATCCGTTGATTTAGGTCTTGAAGCAAAATCAACATTAGAAGTCATGGTAGGTATCGAAGCACAATTGAATGAACTGACTTTCAAAGAGTCAGAAATCAGTCAACGTTTTACGAAAGATCACCCGTCTTATGCTGCACTAATCGAAAAGCGCAATACGCTTCTAGAAGAACGTGACCGCTTGAACAAGCAAGTGCACAAGCTACCAAAGACGCAACGTGAAGTGCTGCGATTAACCCGCGACGTTGAATCGAATCAAGCTATCTATCTTTCGATGCTGAACAAGATCCAAGAACTGCACGTAATGAAAGCAGCGACGACGGGCAACGTTCGTTTAGTCGATGAAGCAAGCGCAATTGATAAAGCGGTTAAACCTAAAAAACCTTTGATTGCTTTAGCGTCTCTTATGTTCGGTTTTTTGTTTGGTTCTGGTATCGCTTTAGTTCGTTCTATCATGAACAAGGGCATTACTTCACCTGAAGAACTCAATCAAATCACCTTACCCGTTTACGCAACGATTCCACATACAGACGAACAGAAGACCCTTGATAAAGTAAAAGATAAACGCCTAATTGCCAGTGCTAACCTTGCTGACCTTAGCGTAGAAGCGATTCGAAGTTTGCGAACTGCTTTGCACTTTGCTTTGATGGACGCTAAAAACAACGTAATCATGATCACGGGTTCTGCACCTGGAGTCGGTAAAAGCTTTGTATCTGCGAATCTTGCTAAAGTGATTTCTGAATCTGGTAAAAAGGTTCTTTTGATTGATAGCGATATGCGCCGAGGTACTATCGAAAAGTATTGCGGATTGGATAACGTGATCGGTTTATCGGATCTTCTTTCTAGTGAAGATTGGGAAATCGAAGACGGCATTCAACGAGTAAATGAAACGTTCCATGTTGTTACCCGTGGCACGACTCCCCCGAACCCTAGTGAACTGTTAATGCACCCTCGTTTCGCTGAATTAGTCGGTTTAGTGTCTGATAACTACGATTACGTGATTATCGATACGCCACCTATTCTAGCGGTTACTGATCCGTGTTTAGTTGGTGCTTTGTGTGGAACTTCGTTAATGGTTGGACGTTTTGAACAGACGACGTTAAAAGAGGTTGAAGCAGCGAAAGAACGTTTCGAACAGAACGGGGGTAACATCAAAGGTTTCGTGCTAAACGGAATGGTTAAACGTGCTTCTGGTTACGGGTACGAATACAACTACGGGTATGAATCGAAGTGAGTTTAAAGAAAAACGTCGTAGGGTTGGCAACAGCTCAAATCTTTAACTACGTTTTACCGCTTCTACAGTTCCCCTATTTGACCAGAACGTTAGGTACTGAATTATTCGGTTTAGTAATGTTTGGATTATCTGCAACGATGTTAGTTCAGGTAATCACAGATTACGGGTTCGACATCTCGTTAACTAAAGAGATTTCAGAAAGAAAACGAACTAAACGAAAGTTAGGATCTTATCTCTATCAATCGTTGGTTTTAAAATCGTTATTGCTTTTTATCTCGTTGACGGTTATCACGATCGTAGCGTTTAACTCTGAACTAAAGAATTACGAAACGTTTTCTTTGTTTATTTTTTTTAGTATTGTTATAAACGGGATAGCACCGTATTGGATTTTCCAATCATTAGAAAAAAGTTATGTATTTGCAAGAATAGCAATTACTTTTCGTGTGATTTCGTTAGTTCTGGTTTTTGTCTTAATCAAAGAACCTAGCGATTACTTTTTATATTCCGCAATCATGGCATTAACCGCACTAGGAACGTGTGTAGTGTCTTATTACATTATCTGTAATCAGTGGGGTATAAAACCTGTCAGAACAGCATTCAATAATGTTATAGAACTCGGAAAGAATAGTTTTGAGTTCTTCCTTTCCCGTGTCGGTGCGTCAATGTTAATTTCTAGCTCTACGGTTTTTCTAGGTTCATTCGGCACACTAACCCAAGTTGCTTTGTATAGTTCTGCTGAAAAACTTTACGGTGCAGGAATGGGGGTATTTAACCCAATAACTTCACCACTGATTCCATACATGAACCGAACGAAAAACTATGCAATGTTTTACAAGATAGTCTTTGTTTGTTTGTCGGTTTCAGTGTTGGGGGTATCGTTCGGTTTTGTTTTTGGTGATGATGTTTTACGGATCATATTTGGTCAAGAACTTGTATCAGCTAAACCGACGTTAGACGTGATGCTGATTTCATTAGCGATTAGTGTTGTTGGTGTTCTGTTTGGATATCCTGCTCTAATGCCATTAGGTAAAGAGAGACACGCAAACATAAGCGTTATGGTCGGTGGTTTGATTCACGTTATCATAGTTGGTGTACTAATATACACCAATAACGTCACGTCATTAAATTTTTCAATTTCGTTCTGTGTAAGTTCTATTGCATCAACTTCATATAGAGTTTTAATTTTCATTAAAAACAAATAAAGAGATTATCAATGCCAAATTCGGAAAAATGGTATAGTGCATTAAATTCGCTTAAGTTAATGCATTCAGAAATTGCAAAATTAATAAATGGAAGAAGTGTTGCATTCCTAGATGTACCTATGTACTACAACGTGGGCGATCTTCTAATTTTCAAAGGTACTGAACAGTTTTTTAAAGAACACAATATTAACGTGATTCACAGAAGCGATTGTTATAAACTACGACACAAAAAAATAAAAGAAGCTGATGTTATCTTGTTTCAAGGTGGTGGTAATTTTGGTGACATCTATCCTGCATTCCAAAACATGCGAGAAAAAATTGTATCAAAATACAAAGACAAGACAATAATCTGTTTACCACAAACTATTCACTTCAATTCAAAAGATCGTGAAAACAAGTCTGCAAACATTTTTAACCAACACAAAGATTTCCATTTCTTTGTGCGTGATGAGAATTCAAAAGAAATCGCAAAACAATTTACGCATAATGTAAAAATGATGCCAGATATGGCACACAGTCTACACCCACTGGTTGATTCATCAGAACTAACTACAAATGGTGTTCGCATCCTTAACCTAGTTCGAAATGACGACGAATCACCACAAGAAAAAAAGTTCCACGTTGATAAAAAGAGTTTCGATTGGGAACAAATTATCACGCAAAGTGACCTAGCTACTCGTTATGCGTGTCGATTTGGAAACCTAACTCCACTTGTAAACAAGTCTATGGAGTTATGGCTAAATCACATGGATGATGTGGTGTTTCGTTCGATAAACCACTTCTACGTTCATGATGTCGTAAAGACTGATCGCTTGCACGGTCTAATCCTTGCTGTGTTACTAGGTAAACGTGTTCTACTGGATGACAATTCATACGGAAAGAACACGTCCTATTACAAAGCGTGGATTTCTGACATTGATTTAATCGTACTGTCGTAAATGAAGTAAGCAGGTGATAAAACACCAGCTTAATTTTCATAAGAGTTTTATGAATTACCTATCAATAATAGTTAGAATTTTAGTTATTGCCCCATTGTTCTTTCTTATCGAATATCCATTTGACAAGAATCCAGATTATTATAACTACTATCTAAATTACATAAATCACATTGACAGATTTGACTTAGGCTATACCGTATTGTCAGTTACCATGCGTGATTTTTTAGCAATGGGATTTGATTCTCATTGGTATGCCTTAATTGTTATAGAACTTGTTCTCTTATTTTTTGTTTATAATAAAGTTCCAGTTCTTATACTAGCAATACCAAACTTAATACTAATGAGTCAGTTCTTGTACGGTACTCAGATTAGATATGCAATCGCTAGTCTAGTATTTTTGCTGGCGTTGAATGAGAACAATAAACCAACAAAACTATTAATAACAGCTTCGATTCTTCATTATGGTATAGCTATACCATCTCTATTGTACGGTGGTTTGACAAAAAAGATAACAGAATACTTAAAAGGTAATAGGATAAAACTGTTATTCTCTATCATTGTATTATCTTTTGTTGTTTTATTATTGAGTTTTAACATTTTCACGATGATAGAAAACACACGATTTTCGTATTTTACACCCGATAGCGAGTTTACAAGTGCAAAGTCATTATCATCAATAATTTATGTTCTTGTTTACTGGTTGGCTTTATTGGTAATAACACAGAGAAACAATGTTGAGTTTGATAAGTTATTATTATTCTCAATGCTGTTAATTACTTCTATATTGGCAACATCATCTATAGCTGTGCTATCGGGTAGATTATTACTGTTATTTTTTATGATCGAACCGTTTATAGCTTATAGGTTGATTCAATCAAACGAGAATGTTATTTTAAAACTATTACCTACAATTTTAATGACATCTAAAGCAATTTTTATGATATCATCAATGGATTTTTATTAATGAGAGTTCTTCATGTAGTTAACTACAACGGCGATTCAAAAAACGGAGTTGATGTTGTTATTGATAACATAATAAAACACAGCGATCACGAACACGAAATATTCAGTCTAACGAAAAGTGATAATTTGTTAGACTTACTATCTAACATATCTAAGTTCGATTTCGCTGTGATTCATACCGTATATAATCCAAAATCACTGATTATCATGACAGCGTTGAAAATGTTCAACGTGAGTTATAGCGTTTTCCCACACTCTAGTTTCACGAAAGAGTCTCAGAAAAAGTCTAAGCTGAAAAAGAAGATTTTTAATCTTTTATTAAATGTCTGTGTTAAAAATTCAGCTTATATCAATTTCCTTAATAAAGAGGAAATTGAGAATAGTATCAAACATCAAACAACTTCAGAGATTGTTGGTAATGGTATTAACTATGTCAACGAAACGTTTAAGAAGGATCGATACATTTCGTTCCTGTCACGTTATGACCTAACCCATAAAGGGATCGACCTCCTACTTCAATCAATAGATGTATGCTCTAATGAACTTAGAAATAGTGGATTTAAAATTGTCATGCATGGGGTTAGAGAGTTTGAACACGATTATCTATCCATGATTAATTTCGTAGCAGAAAAAGAAATTTCTGATATCGTCATTATTAATAATGAAATCACGTGCCAGAACGAAAAAAATCGTTTTCTCGGTGAATCTATGTTCTACATTCTGACATCCAGATACGAAGGGTTGCCCCTTACTGCATTAGAATCGCTTGCGTGTGATACACCTTTGCTAATCACGAAACAAACAAATCTTTCCGACATCGTAAATCGTTATGGTGTTGGTTTTGTATGTGATCTATCAGTAGATTCAATCGCAGAAATGATTAAAAAGGCGGTGGTAATTAACGATGAAAACTATTCATCTATTCAATGTCGCATAGGTGAAGTTGTTTCCAAAGAGTTACTGTGGAAATCAGTCGTAGGCAAACATGATGCAAACTACGAGAAATACAAATGAAAATAGCTTATTTGATACAATGTCATAAAAATCATGACCAAATAGTAAATTTAGTCAATTCACTTACTATTGATAATGATGACGTGTTTATTATCCACATTGACAAAAAATCGAAACAGCTAAAGCGTGACTTATGTACCACGTTTTTAAATTCAAAACGAGTTTGTATCGTAAAAAAATCGATTGATGTTAACTGGTCAGGTCTTTCCCAAATAAAAGCAACTTTAACAATGATGAATGAAGCGGTTCGAAATTTTGATTTTGATTATTGTTGCCTATTAAGCGGAGAGGACATCCCACTTAAAGTAAACACGTTTAAAGACTTTATAAGTTTAGAGAACAAATCGTTCATAGAGTTCAATAATGATAATGAAATCTACAAGTGGCGAATGGCGACATACAACATTTTTCGTGACACAAAGTATTCACGGAACAAAATAACGAGATTTATCGATAGCGGTTTATCAAAAGTTCAACGTATGTTAGGTATTTTCCGTGATAATTTTACTTTGGAAGAAATTTATCTAGGTTCTCAATGGTTTATTCTTAGAAAGGATCATGTTGAACTGCTTATGTCAAAAACAAACAAAAATTTGATTGATAAATTCAAGTACACATCGTGCCCTGATGAACATTTCTTTCAAATGTTGTTTAAATGGTATATTCCAGAAAAAGAATATAGAAAGTTTAATCTGCATTACATAGATTTCGATAACAGTTCAAGTCCTAAGTACATGAACGTTGACGAATTAGTTTTAGCAAGAAATGGTTTTAATTTCTTCGCACGTAAAGTTGACGAAGAAACCATGTTGAGATATTTGGAACTAAAATGAATCTATCAGTTCTAATGTCCCTGTACCACAAGGAAGATGCAGGGTTCTTATCGTTGGCGATGGAAAGCATTTATCGTCAAACAGTAAAACCGAAAGAAATAGTTTTAGTTCATGACGGTTTACTAAACGAAAGTCTTTATCGAGTTCTTGATAATTGGCGTGATAAAATAAACATCGTTGACGTGAATCTAGAAACAAATCAGGGACTAGGTAAAGCGTTAAACATCGGTCTACAACACTGTTCGTGTGATTACGTGGCACGATTCGATACAGACGACATCAACCACCCTACCCGTTTTGAAAAGCAACTAGATTTCTTCAAACAAAATCCTGATGTAAGTCTATGCGGTGGTCACATTGCGGAATTCAATTTCACCCCTGAAACGGTAACTGGTTACAGAACGGTTAAAATCGGTAGTTCTAGCGTAATGCGAATCAACCGACAAAACCCATTCAATCACATGACGGTTATGTTTAAAAAGCAATGTGTTTTAGATGTCGGTGGATACCAACATTTACACTTTATGGAAGACTATTATTTGTGGTTGCGCTTACATGCTGCGAACAAGAAACTTATTAACATCGATGAGGTTCTAGTTTATGCCCGTGTTGGTAACGGTATGCTTGAACGTCGTCGTGGTGCTAAGTATGCAACATCAGAGTTTCAGATCTTAAGTAAGATTTTGAAACTAGGGGTTTGTCGTAAACCATCAACGGTAGCGTTTTTCACAGTTCGTGCTGGTTTAAGATTACTACCTGAAAGCGCACTATCATTAGTCTACAAAAAGACAAGAACTAACAAAGAAGCAGTAACAGCATAAATGAAAGCAGTAATTCCAGTAGCAGGTTTAGGCACACGTATGTTACCTGCAACAAAAGCGATTCCTAAAGAGATGTTACCTTTAGTGGATAAACCACTAATCCAGTACATCGTTAACGAATGTGTGGCAGCAGGTATCAAAGAAATCGTTCTTGTTACCCATTCATCAAAGAACGCTATCGAAAACCACTTTGATACGTCCTATGAACTAGAAAGCGAACTAGAGAAGCGTGTTAAGCGTCAACAGTTAGACGAAATCCGTTCTATCTGTCCACCCGATGTAACGATCATGCACGTTCGACAAGGTAAAGCCTTAGGTTTAGGTCATGCTGTATTGTGTGCCAAACCAATGATCGGTGATGATGATTTTGTCGTGGTGCTTCCTGATGTGATTTTAGATGAGTATGAATCAGATTTAACCACACAAAACCTAGCAGGTATGATTAAGCAATTTGACAAAACGAAAGCTTCTCAAATCTTGGTTGAACCTGTTTCAGTTGAAGACGTTAGCAAATACGGAATAATTGATTTCTGTAAAACGGAGCGAGCAAAATCTGATGTGGCTATTTGTGGAATCGTAGAGAAACCGCAACAGCATTTAGCACCGTCTAACTTTGCAGTTGTTGGTCGTTACGTTCTATCTCGTTACATTTGGGATCTATTAGAAAATACACCAGTTGGTGCAGGTGGTGAAATTCAATTATCTGATGCTATCGACGCACTTATCGATCTAGAACCAGTAGAAGCGTTTCATCTAACTGGTGAATCGCATGATTGTGGTGACAAGCTAGGATATGCAAAAGCGTTCTTTAAATACGCACTTCGTCACCATTCAATCGGTTCCGATTTCAAAACGTTTTTAAACCAACAATAACTTTAAAAATAGGAACCTTTCGGTTCATCAGACTGCTGACAAAGGTCTAGCCATCAGGCTAGACCTTTGAGCTAATAGGGGTATCGAAATATGGATGCACCGATATGCTTCAAGAACCTTCTCCCCAACAATACGAAATTGAAATAGTAACGATGGAACAGTTAGTTCCTAAAGACCATTTAGTTCGCAAGATTGATAAAGCCATCGACTTCGAATTTATCCGTAATGAAGTTGCTCAACTCTATTGTAAAGACAATGGTCGCCCATCTATTGACCCTGTTCGACTCTTCAAAATCATTCTTCTCGGTTACCTCTTCGGCATAAAAAGTGAGCGATAGCTCGTGAAAGAAATTGAAGTGAACGTCGCATATCGCTGGTTCTTACGAATGTCCTTAACTGAGAAGGTTATTCATGCCTCGACACTGAGTCAAAACCGCATTCGTCGCTTCAATGGCACAAACGTATTCGAACGTATTTTCATCAACATCGTAGAGCAGGCTATGGCGAAAGGCTTAGTCGCTGGGCAACAATTATTTACCGATAGTACTCACCTAAAGGCAAATGCCAATAAGAACAAATACATCAATGAAGTCAGAGAGGTTCGTGCTAGTGCTTACCTTGAGATGCTTGATGAAGACGTCGCATTAGACCGAGAAAAAGAAGGAAAGAAGCCACTTAAAGCACGAGAGTCTGAGCCTAAAACCAAGAATACAAAGGTTAGCACTACAGATTCAGAAAGTGGTTTTATGACTCGCGATAAGAAGCCGCAAGGCTTCTTCTACCTTGACCATCGTACAGTCGATGGACGGCATGGGATTATCGTTGATACCCATGCTACCGCAGGTAATATCAATGACTCTCAACCGTATGTTGAACGATTGGATTATACGTTAGAGCTCCAATAGCAGTAAGGCTAGATGCAGGCTACTTTACGGCACCAGTGGCAGAATCATTAGAGCGTCTTAGGCGTCTTAGGCTACCGAAGACGCTCTCGCACAAAGAATACCCTCAAGAAAAAACACTTTATCTACAACAAAGTGACTGACACTTACCGATGCCCAAATGGACAAGAGTTAATCTACAAGACGACTTTAAGAGACGCCTATAGAGAGTATCACTCAGACCCGAAAGAGTCGCGCTTTGCCCATTGCGATAGAGCTGTACCCAAAGCAAAAATATGAGGAAGGTCATCACTCGACACATCTATACAGATGCGGTAGATAGAGCCAACCAAATGCGGCTCTCAACTTATGGTCGGAAGACTTACAGGCGGAGAAGTGAAACCGTGGAACGAAGCTTCGCTGATGCGAAACAACACCACGGGCACCGTTATGCTCGGTTCCGTGGTCTGAAAACGTGCAAATGCAGTGCTGGCTTGCAGCCGCCGCTCAAAATATTAAGAAGGTAGCTCTAGTGGTGAGTTATCTTCTAAAAATGAAGTTAGATCTGATACAGATACGGCAAATATTAGTCTCTAACTACTTGTTTAAGGGTTGGGTGATCTTAAATCTGGCATAGCGAAAATATCGCGATCGCGGCCTACGGCCGCTTATAAAAAAGAATCCCAGTTTCAAAAGTGGGGTTCGTTATCAATCTGAGGAACCTTTCGGTTCCTTTCTTTTTGAGCATTTCAATATGAAAAACACTCTAAACGTCTACTGTTCACTTGAATACGAACAGTTAGTAAAAGAAATCTTAGAGAAACATCAATTCAATTACACCCTAAACGATACTAATATCGAGGGGTTCAAAGGTCGAAAGATTATTCATTTCATGAGTTCACAGCTAGACAATGAAACGCATAACCTGTTAATCAAAGCGACAAAGTATGGAGCACACGTTGAACCACTTTCGGAATACCTTTCTAAAAAGCTAGGTTTCGTTGAACTTGAATTGCTTCACCCTGATTACTTCCTGCAACACAAGTCGTTTTCAATTCTTCGCAAGATGCATCACGAACTACCGAAACGAATGTTAGATTTGTTCATGGTTGCCTTACTCGCACCGATTGCGATCCCTGTTGGTTTAATCACAGCAGTCGCAATCAAGTTAGAATCAGAGGGGGATGTGTTCTTTAAACAGGAACGTGTCGGACGCTACAACCAACCGTTTAAGGTTATCAAGTTCCGTTCTATGGGAATTGATGCAGAAAAGAACGGTGCACAATGGGCGAGTAAAAACGATATGCGAGTAACACGTGTAGGTAAGTTTATTCGCAAGACTCGAATTGATGAGCTACCGCAACTTATCAACGTTCTTAAAGGTGAAATGTCCATGGTTGGCGCACGTCCAGAACGTGAGGTGTTCATTAAGGACTTAGAGAAAGTCATCCCTTACTATCGTTTCCGTCACGCTGCACACGTTGGTCTAACGGGATTAGCGCAAGTATCCTACCCTTACGGTGAATCGCTAGAAGATGCGAAATGGAAGCACAAATACGATGTGCATTACATCAAGCACCAATCGTTAATGATGGATCTTAAAGTCCTAGCTAAGACAGTTAAAGTTGTTCTGTTCGGTATGGGGCAATGATTAAACTGCTTAAACGCTTGCTTAACCATTTAGAAGAATGCGACAAGCAAGCTAAAATTATGAGAGATAAAGATCGGCAACCGTTCACCAGCAACGCATTGACACAAAAAAAGTGGCCATTCGCACTGGAGCCCACTTTACTTATTAAGTGATCATTCCTAGCGTTCATGCTAACTGCATGACTAAGAAAAAATCCGAATTCTCATCTATACCGAATCAACTTGAAGATGCAGGCTTGAGAACCTGAAAATTATCATTAATTCGAGATGTCAAAGAGCCTGCGATCTCTGGAAGAGTCACAGCAAAAAATTGGTCTATTGCCGCCTTGAAGTCCCGTTTTCTTTTGAAATAAACGTTGTTCCTCGACTTCTCATTCATTACTTTCCATAGCCGCTCTATTGGGTTGAGGTTTGGGCTGTAAGGTGGAAGATAATGCAGTTCAATATTCAAGACAAACGCCGCATCTCTGACTAAGTCACTGCGGTGATATCCCGCTCCATCTAAGATGATATGAAGCTTATGAACTAACGGATAACTCTCTCTTAACTTACAAAAAAAGCGAACAATCGTTTCACGGTTAATGCTCTCATAATCATGAACAATAGTAGCCCTAATATCTGACAAGTTCAGTGCGCCAATAATGTTCAATCGGCTACGATTGCCCGTTGTTTCAATCACTTTATCCTGACCAGTACGTATCCAACCATGAGATATTTTTGTTGATAAGGTTGGGTGAACAGCGTCGATAAAAACTATCGATTTATCCTTGCCACAGCTTGCCTTTAACGCTTCATAAGCCTCTATAAATGCTTGCTGTTTTGCTTCATCAAACTTGTGTGGTACGCCTTTCGGTTGCTTATAGCTAAAGCCATTGTGGTGAAGCCATTTGTTCATACCAGAGACAGTATAATCAAGTCCAAATGTCTCTTTTACGTAGGCGACAATTTGATGAGTATGAGAATAGGTTTCCTCAGTCAAATGCTCGATTAGGTCCATGGTTTGAATAGCAGAAAGCTTGCTTTGGCTTCCGCCATTTTCAGGCTTAAGTTTTTCAGAAAGTACATAGTCACTGAGGTGGCGTGCAACGGTCGATTCATGAATACGAAGAGCTTGTGAAATCATAGTCTAACTCCAGCCTTCAGAAGCCAGCAAAACAGCCTTAATACGGTCGCAAACTCGACTATCACGTTCAATGTCGTGCTTTTGTTCGAGTTGCAGTTTCTGTTGAGGAGTCAGTGTAATTTTCATGGTTCGTAGCATGATCCTGATTCTATCGAAAATCAAGCATCTTCAATGATCACGGGTATAGAAGCTACGATCTGATCGGCTACACCCATCAATCGTCGTAGCCTCATGCCTAAACCTCGTTACAAAACAACTAAC
>NZ_JAPHPY010000071.1:0-20372 GCF_026241575.1 Vibrio sp. Sgm 5 | reverse complement strand
CTCCGAATACATTAGCGCAAACCAACTCCGTTATTACTTAATTGTAGTTGCAATAACGGGGCGGACCATACATTTTTATATCTATTGCGCTCATCTTAGATGTATTACAAAAGAATCAACGTCTATGCTATTTACAGTTTTGTATTTTATTACTTTAATTATGTATGAGTTTTGCTTACCCTTTGGCTATTAATAGAATTATTAGTTAGCACTATGTCTAAGAGCAATTTAATAACAAACACTGGACACCGCTTTATTTCGAAAGGCAAAACAGCCTTTAAGATCCACATCCACACACCGGAAGATACGGTATTGCACCGCTCCGTGGGTTTCGTTCGCATTGGAGAAAAGAAAGGCCTTAAGAAGGCCATCAAACTGCGTAACGAGCTCGGGCGTGAAATGTGGGGCAAGTTTTGGCGTCGTCTATTGAAAGACCCGTACCTGATGACAAGGCTGCCACACAGCGTTGAGCCTAAGATTGTCCATAAACCCAACCCAACGTTGGAAGATCCGAACAATCGAGACACTTGTTACATTGCCAAGTGGCGTGAGTTCGATGAGGAAGGGCAGTACAAGTACAAAACGGTGGTTCGATCCATCAACAAGTACGGAAAACTTGCCGCCTATATGCAGACGAAAAAAGCGTTGTTGGATGCACACAAAGATAACCTTGAGATCTTAACCTTCATGGGGCGCCTAAACAGCATTGATCTCAAGTAAGCGGTTTTTCACTGGTGTCGTCGACATCGTTCGAAATGATTTCCCTATACTACGGGCATAAAAAAGCCTTAGCTTGAATGCAATAAGCTAAGGCTATGAATGGCGCCCCCAGTAGGATTCGAACCTACGACCTGTCCCTTAGGAGGGGACTGCGCTATCCAGCTGTGCCATGGGGGCGTAATCAAATAAGATGCGTTACCTATGATATTCAAAAGTAAGCATATCGCAAAGCCTTATACGCGTTGCTAAAGCATCTTGTTCATTACGTCGCCAATTTGAACACTAGAGGCAAGGTTTGGTTGTTCGATCGTCAGTTCCGCTTCGTGCTCGTAGACACGAGTTACCCTAAGGGTTATTTCGCTCTGAGAGACCTTATTACGTGGCAAACCGTTTTGGTCTATGAATGACGCCGTGTGCCACAATTGCAGCTGGTCACCCTCTTGTACGCCGTGCATGCGGCCAAGATCCATGGTGACTGTGTTGCCAAATACCGCGACCACTTCTGGTAGGGTAATTTTACAAGACAGTTCCGATTCCAAATCCAACATAATATTACGGCTCACGCGCAGCATCATTTCACCGTAGGTGGATGCCCAGAAGCGTGCACTGCGTGTATCGACTTGGCTGGTTTTTGCAAATGGCCAGCGAGCCACTTCACGGTAATTTTTGTGGTAGACCTCATGGCCAGTTTTACCGTCAAAAACTTTCATCTCCAGTGCAAACTGACGATTGATTACGTCGTCTTTCAATAATTTTGCATCAATGGTTGCGGTTAAATCTGTTACTACACCACCAATGATGTATTGCGCGCCGTTGTCTTGCGCGATCATTTTGGTTCGTTCTGGGTAATTTGCGCTGATCGAATAATCGGTGGTGCCAACAGAAACAAAGCTGCGTGACGTTTGATCCAATTGACGATTCACAACATGGCTGAAATCGTCGCCAACATTGTAGATCTGGCCCATTACCGCCTGTTGGGGTGACGCGACATCAATGTTACCCACCAGAACGGTTTTCTTGTATTGATCCACGTGGCAACCCGTTGCCGATGGATAAATGTCCACACGGATGCGCATTTCCATCTTGCCGCTGCGTTTACGCTCTGACTCCACCAAGATGTAACGCACTTCATGGTTAGTGAATTGGTACTCTTTGCGGCTTTCTTCTAATAGCGGCATCAAATTACTGATGCTGCCAATGTCTGCGCCCGAAAAGTTGACGGCTTTGAAGAGGGCGTCTTCCAATGCGTGCAGCCTTGCCGCTTCATCTGAAGAGACGATCGTGGCAACGCCTGTCACTTCATACCAAGATGCTGCCGCTCGAAATGGCGTCATCAATATGAAAGTGATTGATATTAGGCTAAAAAATAATTTTTTCATTGTTTGTAACCGTTCGGGTATAAATATTGCTTTACCAATTTCAGTGAAGTTTGGTGGCTTTTTCTTAGTTAGACAAACAGAAGAAAAGCAAAGACTGTTCCAAGATCACGCTTCTTCGTAAACGAAGTGATGAAAGAGCAGTAACACCTAAGATTATCTGGAGAATCAAACCATGAAAAGATGGCTTGTCGCCGCATCGATGATGACGCTTTTGACATCGTGCGCGTACTCACCAATTTACAATGGTAAAGAACCGTATTCTGGCAGTCAGTTTATGCTGATGGACAGTCCTCGTCATACGATGGACTTTTTCATTGAGAGCATGACGGAAGAGTTAATGGTTTCGAATGTTGCAGTATCGTCGCGTACACCGATTGCGATTACCTCTTTTGTCGATCTGCAAAGCATGGATGCCACTAACTGGCTGGGCAATTCGGTATCGGAAGGGTTTATCCATCAGTTCCAGCGCCGTGGCTTCAAAGTTGTGGATTTTAAAACAACGGGCAATATCCAAGTTACACAGCAAGGTGACTTTGCTCTAAGCCGTGATTGGCAAGACCTTGCACAAGCACAAGAGATTCAATACGTGCTGACCGGTACGATGTTGCGTCAAGAGGGCGGCGTCCTAGTCAACGCTCGTGTAGTTGGAATGCAAAGCCGTATCGTAGTGGCGACAGCGCAAGGCTTCTTGCCTGCGGACCGTATTGGTCGTGATTTGGATACGCTTAACAGTATTCGCACTCAAGATGGCGTGCTGATTCGCTCCGACCCAACTATTCGTCAGCCATACACAGTGATTCTCCGCCCGTAGGACATTAGCATGAAGAAGTTATTATTTATTATTGCGACATTGGTGCTGGTGGGGTGTCAACCATTGCAGCAGATGCGTCAAGATGAGATTTTAGTGGCGGTAGGTTATGCCAGCGTAAGTGAGCAAACAGGCCGAACCGTTGAAGAAAGACGCGTTCGTGCCATGCGTGCGTCAAAGATTGATGCTTACCGTGAGTTAGCAGAGCAAGTGTATGGTATGCGTGTTAGCGGCCGTGCAGAGCTTGCTGATCAGCGTCTGGGTGTGGAAAGTACCACTGGCGCTGTTGATGGCGTTATCCGTGGTGCAGAAGTCGTGCGCAGTTACTTGGTTGAAGACAGTTACGTGACAGAGCTTCGCCTAGATATCCGTAAAATGGATAAGCTGCGAGATTACGGAGAAGTACAACAAGTTCCTGAGAAGCGTCAGCAGACCTTGTTCTAATTCGACCTAGCTTTACTCAACAGATAATTTTTCTTAAGCGGCTGATTGGCAACAATGAGTCGCTTTTTTGTTGGCGTTTTATTGCGAAGTCGTGTGAGTAGAAAATACCCTCAGTGGGAATGTTCTGGTGAGCGTGGAGCGAATGCCAAAGAGTAAGGGTGAGGAAATCTACGCTTTAATGTTGGTTCCGAGAGTAGAAATCGTATGGGTTTTACCGCCAGCATTGTAAGTCATGCCGATCTTACCGTGGGTATGCTGAAGCATGTTGTTAAGTTTGTTGAAACTCAGTTGAGCACGGTTGAGTGATTCACCGTTCATTTGGTTTACTTGCTGACAATCGAGGACGATGGATTGGATTTGAGCGACTAGCTGACTTAGGTTTTCATCTTCAGTAAGTTGATTGACGTGCGGGTGAGAGGCGATTCGCTGGTCAGTGGTTCTTAGTTGACCAATGAGTGTCATTTTTTCTTTGGCGAGTTTTTCGATCTCAACAGAGACACGAGCAGTGATGGCTTGTGTTTCTTGACGCAGTACACCAGAAAGTGCTTTCGCATTTTCTAGCTGGAAATTTACAAGATCGACTAATGCTGCCATGAATACTTACCTTGGGCCTAAGTCAGTTAGCTTTTGCCTTGCAATTCGTTTTCAAACTTAATCATATTGTCCGCCAGTTTTTCTGGGTCGACTTTGTATGAACCGTTTGCGATTGCTTCTTTAATTGCCGCTACTTTTGCGCTGTCATAAGCCGGAGAAGCTGCCATATCCTTTTGGAGTTTGCTGACTGCTTTGCCTTGTTGGCTTAGTGATACCGCGTCTTGCTGTGCTGGCGCTTTTTTCGATTCCGTTGTGCTGGTTGCACTAGAATCTGTACGTGCAGGTGCGCGACTGGTTGTCGTCATCATCTGTCCTGAACGTATATTGTCTATACCTGCCATATATCAACCTTAAACTCGTATCGTAATACTGGTATCCAGACTATCGACCAAGTACCAAATAACTTTAGTGCTTTTTTGCATTTTTATTGATCGATTTGCCGTACACCAGCCAACCTTAGAAGGTGATGGTGATTTCCGCAATGCCTGTCACAATTCCTTCTATTATACGTTGGGACTTATCATTTTTCACTCTTACTTGATCGCCAGAAGATCCATCTTGCAATGCGGTGCCTTGCGTGGTGATGGTCATACCTGATTTTACTGCTCTGATCGTCACTTTCTCATTACGGCAAACCACGCACACGTCATTGCGCTCGACCACATCACCTAGGCGTACATTGCGCTTGAGTTTTGAGCCGATCACTTGCTCAATATTGGTGAAACCGTCTTTGCGAAAACGCTGTAACTCGATCATTGAAGTGGTTACGTCAGAAGCACTGATGATCTCTCCTCGACCTAACTGGCGGGTAGAAACGATCATTGGAACTGAAGCCGAGATCCTTACCGGAACGTAGACCTTCCAATTGTCTGCGGGGCATTCAACCAAAACGTTAATATTGCTGCGTGTGCTACTGGTTGAAGATGCAGATGTATCAAGGGGCTCTGGGCAATCGGTGGCTTTGATACGTGGATCAATATTTGCCGCATTGACGGACAAATTTCCTCCCGCTGGTTGCTCTACCGTGCTAAGAATGTGCTGCTCGGCGGCGGTTCGGATTTGCTCAAGTTGGTTTTCCGTTGCTGAATGCACAAAAAAGCTAAACATACTGAGCAAGATGCCGATAGACTTAGCGTACTTTGTAAATAACGCTCTACATATTGTCATAGTCAATGGTGTCGAATTTATATTATGATACGCCATACTGTTTCTCTGGTATTATGCCTACCAGTGGTAGAGTATCATTTAAAATCAAAAAGTTTGAGATGGAGATGAGCATATGACGGGGATTCTTGATTCGGTGAATCAGCGTACGCAACTCGTTGGCCAAAACCGATTAGAATTACTGACTTTTCGGTTGATGGGGCGACAGCGTTACGGCATTAACGTATTCAAAGTAAAAGAAGTACTACAGTGCCCTAAGCTGACTTCAATGCCAAATCTACACCCTTTGGTGAAAGGTGTCGCTCATATCCGTGGCCATACTGTGTCAGTGATTGATTTAAGTCTGGCAATCGGTGGCCGCCCAACCACAGATATTGATAAATGTTTTGTTGTTATCGCAGAATTCAACCGTACCATCCAAGCGTTTTTGGTGTCGTCGGTTGAGCGCATTATTAACATGCATTGGGAAGCGATTCTGCCGCCACCTGATGGTGCAGGCAAAGCGCATTACCTAACTGCGGTAACGAACATTGATAACGAATTGGTAGAAATCCTAGACGTAGAAAAGATCTTAGCTGAGATTGCGCCAGTGGATGAAACCATGGATTCAGCTATCGGTGAAGAAATTGCCGTTGCTGAGCAAGCGAAGCCAATTGTTCGTCGTATTTTGATTGCGGATGACTCAACCGTTGCTCGTAAACAAGTTGAGCGAGCAATTACTTCGATTGGATTTGAAGTTGTCTCTGTGAAAGATGGTAAAGAAGCGTACAATAAGCTGCTTGAAATGGCACAAGAAGGAAGCATCTACGATCAGATTTCGTTGGTGATCTCCGACATTGAAATGCCAGAAATGGATGGTTACACGCTAACCGCCGAGATTCGCAGAAATGCAGATTTGAAGAACCTTTATGTTATCCTCCACTCCTCATTGAGTGGCGTCTTCAACCAAGCCATGGTTGAGCGCGTGGGTGCAAACACCTTCATTGCGAAATTTAACCCAGATGAATTGGGTAACGCGGTTAAATCTGCATTAACACAATAAAAGAGACATTAATGACTGCTATTACAATCAGTGATCAAGAGTATCGTGACTTTAGCCGTTTTCTAGAATCACAGTGTGGCATCGTATTAGGTGACAGTAAGCAATACCTAGTGCGCAGCCGACTGAGCCCGCTTGTGACTAAATTCAAGCTTGCTTCGTTGTCTGATTTGCTCCGTGATGTCGTAACTGGTCGCAACCGTGAACTGCGAGTTGCCGCTGTGGATGCGATGACGACTAACGAAACATTGTGGTTCCGAGATACTTATCCGTTCACGGTATTAGCTGACAAATTGTTGCCGGAGATGGCGGCAAATAAACGACCAATTAAAATTTGGTCAGCTGCTAGCTCGTCGGGTCAAGAACCTTACTCAATGGCAATGACCATCTTGGAAACGCAGCAGCGTAAACCGGGTCTATTGCCGAGCGTGTCGATCACCGCGACGGATATCTCAGCAAGTATGTTGGATATGTGCCGAGCGGGTGTATACGACAACCTAGCATTGGGCCGAGGCCTTTCTCCTGAGCGTCGTCGTACCTTCTTTGAAGATGCTGGCGATGGCCGTATGAAAGTTAAAGACAACGTGAAACGCTTGGTAAACTTTCGTCCACAAAACTTGATGGAAAGCTATGCGCTGATGGGCAAGTTCGACATTGTTTTCTGTCGTAACGTGTTGATTTACTTCTCTCCAGAGATGAAGTCTAAAGTGCTGAACCAGATGGCAAACAGCTTAAACCCTGGTGGCTACCTGTTGTTGGGTGCTTCGGAATCGCTCACTGGTTTGACCGACAAATTTGAAATGGTGCGCTGTAATCCAGGTATTATTTACAAATTAAAGTAGCGGCAAGCTAAAATAGCGGACTCTTTTTAAAACAATGAAGCCTGACCTTGTGTCAGGCTTTTCTTTTTGTTCCTTTCCATCCCACCATCTCCTTACTCTTTCTGCGTTTCTCCTCGATAAAGATCTGGCCGTTTTTGCCTGCAATGCACCAAAGGGTGTATATTTTTTAGAGGGTCGAGTTGATTACTCGATTCTATATGACACTCCATCAATCACTTTGGCTTGCTTATTGCAATCCATTACGTCGGTAACAAAAATGGCAAAACGGCATGTTCTATTTTTGGCACGCTAATTGCTTTTTAGTTATCAATAACGGTCAGTTCTTAATGTAGAGGCAAACATGGCTATATCTTTTGACAATGCACTAGGCATCCACCAATACACGGTGGGCGTACGTGAGCGCAATGCGGAGGTGATTTCCACCAACATCGCGCAAGCCAACACGCCTGGTTATAAATCAAGAGGTTTAGATTTTGCTAAGGAATTGCAGGCGGCAAGTTCTGGGGCAAGCATTGGTCTTAGCCGTACAGATGGTCGGCACATTCCTGCCACTACAACGTTGGTCGGGGACAAGCTATATCGTCTTCCTACACAACCTGATACGGGCGATGGCAATACGGTGGATTTGGATTTAGAGCGTAACTTATTTATGCAAAACCAAATCAGACACCAGGCATCACTCGACTTTCTAGGCAGTAAATTCAAGAACTTAACCAAAGCAATCAAAGGGGAATAATTTAGATGAGCTTATTTAACGTTTTCAATGTGACAGGTTCCGCAATGAGCGCTGAGTCCGTTCGTCTGAATACTACCTCAAGCAACTTGGCGAACGCCGACAGTGTCAGCAGCTCTGCGAAAGACACTTACAAAGCGCGTCATGCTGTGTTTGGTGCGGAGTTAAGTAACGCCATGCGTGGCGGTGATACGGTGCCAGTGAAGGTGATGGGTATTGTAGAAAGCGATAAACCGCTTAGTGCGGAGTACAACCCAGACCATCCTCTTGCAAACGATGAAGGCTACATCTACAAGCCTAACGTAAATGTAATGGAAGAAATGGCAAACATGATCTCGGCTTCTCGTGCATACCAAACCAATGTGCAAGTAGCGGATTCTAGTAAACAAATGCTGCTGCGTACGCTGCAGATGGGTCAATAAGGATAAGGGGGTAGCGTATGGCCGGAATTAACAACGTTGGTCAAAGCGGCTTGTCCTATATCGACCAGCTTAAAAGTCTACAAGAGAGCAACAAGAAGACGGAAGAGAGCACTGGTAAGCAAGACCTGAAACAGGAAGACTTCTTATCTTTGCTCACGAAGCAATTGTCGCAACAGGACCCTTTTAAGCCGGTAAGTAATGACCAGATGATTGCGCAAATGGCGTCATTTGCGACCGTAGATGGTATTGGCAAAATGAACTCTCAGTTCGAGAGCTTAAACTCGTCAATGACATCAAACCAAGCGTTACAAGCTTCCTCTTTGGTAGGTCGTGACGTATTGGTCCCAGGTGCGGCGGGTGTGAAGCAAGACAATGCTGCAATGGCGGCAATGGTTAAGCTGGCACAACCAATCGACAACCTGTTTGTTCGAGTGGAAAACGAAGCGGGCCAATTGGTGCGTACTTTTGAGGTAGGTGCGAAACCAGCCGGTGACACTCGTGTACTTTGGGACGGTAATGATGAAAACGGTAATCCATTGCCTGCTGGTAAATACAATGTGAAAGCGTCTGGCTTGGTAGAAGGGGAATCGCAAGAGTTCCCGGTGTCTACTTATGCGAACGTGAACAGTGTATTGCTAGGCAAGGGTGACGGAAACGTATTACTCAATCTGGCTGGTTTTGAATCGCCAGTTCGACTTGCAGAAGTATTGGAAGTCGGCAAAGCGTAATTCGATAACAGGTCAGGTTAGGAGATTTTGGAATGTCATATGTATCTTTAAGCGGTTTGTCCTCCGCTCAACTGGATTTGAACACCACCAGTAACAACATTGCGAACGCCAACACGTACGGCTTTAAAGAGTCTCGTGCGGAATTCAGCGATGTGTACTCGAACTCTTTGTTTACCAACGCAAAAACCACTCCGGGTGGCGGTGCGCAAGCGAACCAAGTGGCGCAACAGTTCCACGAAGGTTCAAGCATTTACACCAATAACCCAATGGATTTACGTGTGTCGGGTACGGGCTTCTTCGCGGTAGCGAAAGATCGCCTTATCCCTCAACAAAATGAAATGACACGTAACGGTGCATTCCATTTGAACAAAGAAAACTACATGGTAACGGCGAACGATGAGTTCCTACTTGGTTACCAAGTAAACCCAGAGTCTGGTGAGGTATCGTCTTACGAGCCACAACCAATCAATATTCCTGCAGAGTTTGGTAAGCCAAAGCAAACAGCGAACATTGAAGTGGGTGTGAACTTACCGGCTAACGGTGATTTAAAAGATCCAACTCAGTTTGATTTCTCAGATCCAGATACATATAACCGTTCAACATCTTCGACGATTTACGATTCAATGGGTCAGTCTTACAAGCTAACTACTTACTACTTGAAAGACCAAACTCAGCCGAACACGTGGCAAACTTACTACACAGTAACGGACAAGGGCGGTGAGAAGCCATTGAACGTTGCTAACGGTGATGCGGCAACACCAACGGGTCACGTTGGTCACACGATGAAGTTCAACAACGATGGTACGCTGGCAAGTTTGAACAACGGTCAGCCAATCACATCGGTAGCGTTGGGCGATCCTGCGACAAACACCAACCCAGTGGATTTAAACGGTGCCGATCCTGCGCAAACACTTAACTTTGGTTTAGGCTCAGCGACTCAGTTTGCTGCACCATTCGAGCTGACAAAGTTCGATGAAGATGGCGCAACAACGGGCTTCCTAACTAAAGTAGACTTCGATGAAAACGGTAGCGTATTGGGTACTTACTCAAACGGTGAAAACGTAACATTGGGTCGTGTGGCGCTAGTACGTGTTCCTAACGAGCAAGGTCTGGATAAGAAAGGCGGCACTCAGTGGGATTCAACACAGTTCTCTGGTGATAAAATCTGGGGCGAATCAAACAAAGGCTCTTTCGGTACCATCAACAACGGTATGCTGGAACAGTCAAACATTGATATGACTCAGGAGCTGGTGGATCTTATTTCTGCTCAGCGTAACTTCCAAGCAAACTCACGTGCGCTAGAAGTACATAACCAACTGCAACAAAATATCCTACAGATCCGCTAGTACACTAGCCTGATAATCTGTTTGATCAAGCGCTGCGAGCCACGGCCGTTACCGCTTGGTAACATCATGACATTCATCTGATGCCTAATCTGAATAAACCTCAATTCAGGTTGGGCATGCTTTGATCTTATACTTGCCGCTGTTGCCGCTTTGTGGATCACAATCTTGCCTCTCTAGCGACTTATTCCTTCATTATCCCCTTTTTAAATATCTCGTTTTATATTCAAGCTTTTGATTAATAACATTAATTTAATATTGGCATAACTCTTGCTTTTTACTCCTTGTACAGAGAATTTTTGGAGTAAATTATGGATCGCGCACTGTTTCTCGCAATGAGCGGCGCCAAGCAAAATATGCAGGCCCTGCAATTGCGTGCCAACAACTTGGCAAACGTAAGTACAACTGGCTTTCGTGCTGACTTAGCACAAGCACGTTCCATGCAAGCTTATGGTGAAGGTCTCCCTACACGCGTATTCAGCATGACAGAACGCCCAGGGCATAACTTTGCCCAAGGCAGTGTGATTACTACGGGTCGCGATCTTGATATTACGGTAGAGGGCAATGGTTGGATTTCCGTTATGGACCAAACCGGTAAAGAAGGTTTGACGCGTAACGGCAACCTAAAAGTTGATCAAAATGGCTTACTAACTAACGCGAGCGGTCATGTGATTTTGGGCGAAAACGATGCGCCAATAACCTTGCCAATCCCAGTATCCAAAATCGAAATCGGTCGTGACGGCACCATCTCTGTACTGCCTCAAGGTGCGCCGGCTGAAGAATTAGAAGTGGTTGATCGTATCAAGCTTGTGCGCACGGACGATCAAAACTTGTTTAAAGATACCAATGGCTTATTCCGCCATAAAACTCCAAACCAGCCTTACGAAGCAGACGGCTCTATCAGCATCCAAACTGGTGCAATTGAAGGTAGTAACGTGAATGCCGTAGGTGAAATGACCGCTCTGATTGACCTTCAACGTCAGTTTGAAATGCAGGTCAAAATGATGAGCACCGCTGAAGAGATGGACAAATCTTCAGATTCATTGCTTCGTATGAGTTAACAGAGTTAGAGGTTCACAATGCATCCAGCACTATGGGTAAGTAAAACGGGTCTAGACGCCCAACAAACCAACATCGCAACGATTTCGAACAACTTGGCGAACGCCTCAACCGTTGGCTACAAGAAGAGCCGTGCGGTATTCGAAGATTTGTTCTACCAAAACATTAACCAACCAGGCGGTCAGTCTTCTCAAAATACTGAACTTCCAAGTGGTTTGATGCTGGGTGCAGGTTCTAAAGTGGTCGCAACGCAAAAAGTGCACACGCACGGTAACGCACAAACCACAACCAACGCATTGGATATGATGGTAGAAGGTGATGGCTTTTTCCAAGTGACACTACCAGACGGCAACATCGGTTACACCCGCAACGGTCAGTTCACCCTTGATGGTGAAGGGACTTTGGTGACTTCTGGCTCTGGTTACGCCGTTGAACCTGAGATTGTGATTCCTGAAGACGCGATTTCTATTACAGTCGGCACAGACGGTGAAGTATCGGTACGTATCCGTGGTGAGCAAAACAACGTGGTTGTTGGCCAGTTAACCATCACTGATTTCGTGAACCCTGGTGGTCTAGAACCTATTGGTCAAAACCTTTACCTACCAACGGGCGCAAGTGGTGATCCACAAGAAGGTGTTCCTGGTCTTGATGGCTTAGGCGAGATTCGTCAATCCATGCTTGAAGCGTCCAACGTGAACGTGACTGAAGAGTTGGTCAACATGATCGAAGCGCAGCGTGTTTATGAAATGAACTCAAAAGTAATCTCATCCGTCGACAAGATGATGAGCTTCGTTAACCAGCAATTGTAATCGCTCGGATTAGGAATTAAGGGGCCAATGATGAAACGTATTTCTCTACTTGCACTTATCGCTACGATGTCTGGTTGTACGATGCTAGAACCGATCGAAACTGACGAAGTGAGCCAAGCGACAACCGTGGTAGATGCGGTTGAAGGCGATAAGTCGAAAGACGAGAGCAGCGGCATCATTGATACTCTGCGCGGCAGAAGCGATCCTGTGGCGGGCGATCCGGCATGGGCACCTATTCATCCTAAGCAAAAACCTGAGCACTATGCGGCAGCGACGGGATCGTTGTTTAGCGCAGAACACATTACTGACCTATACGATGACTCTAAACCTCGCGGAATCGGCGACATCATTACCGTAACACTCGACGAAACGACTCGTGCGACTAAGAGTGCCAATGCCGATCTATCAAAAACCAACGATGCGAAAATGGAACCGTTGTCTGTTGGTGGTCAAGAGTTGCAAGTGGGCGGCAAGTACAACTTCTCGTACGATTTGAACAACACGAATACTTTTGCTGGTGACTCATCAGCGAAACAGAGTAACAGCATCAGCGGTTACATCACGGTAGAAGTCATTGAGGTGCTGGCAAACGGCAACCTCGTGATTCGTGGGGAGAAGTGGATGACGCTAAATACGGGTGATGAGTACATTCGCCTAAGCGGTACTATTCGTCCTGACGATATTACTTTTGACAACACTATTGCGTCAAACCGCGTATCAAACGCAAGAATCCAATATTCAGGGACCGGTTTACCACAAGATATGCAAGAGCCGGGCTTCTTGGCACGATTCTTTAATGTAGCCTTATAAGACGCCGCATTGACGGCAATTTGACTGCAAGAGATTAAGTAAGCATGAAAAGAATCCTATTAGCACTGTTGAGCGTTGCGCTGTTTGCAACCACAGCCCAAGCTGCGCGTATTAAAGACGTAGCACAAGTGGCTGGTGTGCGTAGTAACCAACTTGTCGGTTATGGCTTGGTTTCAGGCTTACCAGGTACGGGCGAATCGAACCCGTTTACTGAGCAAAGCTTCGCGGCAATGCTGCAAAACTTCGGCATTCAAATGCCGCCAGGCACTAAGCCGAAAATCAAAAACGTTGCCGCGGTAATGGTGACGGCTGAATTGCCTCCATTTTCAAAGCCGGGACAACAAGTCGATGTCACTGTGTCCTCTATCGGTAGTGCGAAAAGCCTGCGTGGTGGTACGTTATTACAAACGTTCCTAAAAGGTTTGGACGGTGAAGTATACGCAGTCGCGCAAGGCAATTTAGTCGTGAGTGGCTTTAGTGCGGAAGGTGCAGACGGTTCTAAGATTGTGGGTAATAACCCAACGGTCGGTCTTATTTCTAGTGGTGCCATGGTAGAGCGTGAAATCCCAAACCCATTTGGTCGTGGCGATTACATTACCTTTAACCTTCTGGATTCTGACTTTACCACTGCGCAGCGCATGGCAGATGCCGTGAATAACTTCCTTGGTCCCCAAATGGCCAGTGCCGTTGACGCGACTTCTGTTCGTGTTCGAGCACCACGTGATGTAAGCCAACGTGTGGCTTTCTTATCAGCTATCGAGAACCTAGAGTTCGATCCGGCTGATGGTGCGGCGAAAATCATTGTAAATTCTCGTACCGGCACCATTGTTGTCGGGAAACACGTTCGCCTCAAACCTGCGGCAGTGACGCACGGTGGCATGACGGTAGCAATCAAAGAAAACCTCAATGTGAGCCAACCAAATGGCTTCTCTGGTGGGCAAACGGTGGTTGTGCCGGACTCAGATATCGAAGTGAACGAAGAAAAAGGCAAGATGTTCAAGTTCGAACCGGGCTTAACGCTGGATGATCTTGTTCGTGCAGTCAATGAAGTGGGTGCTGCTCCTTCTGACTTGATGGCGATTCTGCAAGCGTTGAAACAAGCTGGTGCCATTGAAGGCCAGTTAATCATCATCTAATCGATTAGGAGAAAAAACCATGGTGAACAATCCTAACGATATTGGCTTTATTCATGACATCAGCTCCCTTGATACGCTTCGTCAAAAAGCGGTGAAAGAAGGCAAAGATGGCGAGCATGAAGCACTGCAAGCAGCGGCTCGTCAGTTTGAATCTATCTTTACTTCGATGATGCTGAAATCGATGCGTGAAGCCAACGAAGGCTTTGAATCGAATTTCATGAATAGCCAAAACGAAAAGTTCTACCGTCAAATGCTGGATGAGCAGATGGCGAGTAACTTGAGTGCATCGGGCTCGATGGGCCTTGCTGACATGATTGTGAAGCAACTAACCGTTGGTCAAGGTGATGATAAGAGTGAAACAGCCATGCGCGATGCGGCAAATAATGCAGTGGAATATCGTCGTGTGGATCCAAAGAAAGCACGTGAAATCGAGCAACGTTTAATTGAATCTGGCCAGTTGTCGCGTCCGGGCTCTCAGCCATCACGTTTTGATACGCCAGAATCTTTTGTTAACTCGATGAAGCCTTACGCCGACCGAGCAGCAAAAGCCTTGGGTGTGGAGCCTTCATTATTACTTGCTCAAGCCGCGCTGGAAACGGGCTGGGGGCAAAAGGTGGTTCAGAATGCGCGTGGTAGCAGTAACAATCTGTTCAACATCAAAGCTGACCGAAGCTGGCAAGGCGACAAGGTAACAACGCAAACACTGGAATTCCATGATAATACACCAGTGAAAGAGACGGCGGCGTTCCGCTCTTATTCGAACTACCAAGACAGTTTTAACGATTATGTACGATTCTTAAACGAGAACCCTCGCTACGAAACGGCACTTCAGCAAGGCGGTGATTCCGAGTCCTTTATTCGTGGTATTCACAGTGCAGGCTACGCCACCGACCCGAATTACGCAGACAAAGTACTGCAAGTGAAGCAGAAAATTGAAAGTATGTAATTCATATCGTTATTGAATGCTAAATCTTCATTTGATAAGGCTTGCCATGGTGCAAGCCTTTCTTTTTTCCTAGGTTATTTCCTTTTAATAAACTGGCACACCTTTTGCTAAAAGTTCAGTAGGTGATCGGTTCATTCCGGTTTTATTTCGTTTTTGGGGGCATGTATGGCGTCAGATCTGTTGAATGTAGGTACACAAAGTGTGCTTACTGCTCAGCGACAGTTGAATACAACTGGTCATAACATTTCTAATGCGAATACAGAAGGTTACAGTCGTCAGTCTGTTATCCAAGGCACCAACGATCCTCGCCAATTTGGTGGTTCTACCTATGGCATGGGCGTGCATGTGGAAAATGTTCGCCGCTCTTGGGATCAGTTTGCCGTCAAAGAGCTTAATCTTTCTACGACCAACTACGCTGCCAAGCTTGATGACGAAAAAAATCTCGACTTACTTTCGAGTATGTTGTCGTCGGTCGCGTCAAAGAAGATCCCTGAGAACCTTAATGAATGGTTTGATGCGGTGAAAACCATGGCAGACACCCCAAATGACATGGGCGCACGTAAGGTGGTGTTAGAAAAAGCTAAGCTGCTCAGCGATACCTTAAACGAATTTCACGAAACCGTTCGTCAGCAATCGGATGTGACCAACAAATCGCTCGATATGGGCATTGAACGTGTGAACCAACTTGCTGTTGAGATCCGCGATGTCCACCGTTTGATGATGCGAACTCCTGGTCCTCATAACGACTTGATGGACCAACACGAAAAGCTGATTAAAGAACTTTCTGAGTACACCAAAGTGACGGTCACGCCACGTAAAAACTCAGAAGGTTTCAACGTGCACATTGGCAACGGGCATACCTTGGTCTCAGGTACTGAAGCCAGCCAATTAAAGATGATTGATGGCTCACCTGATGTACATCAACGCCGTCTTGCTATGGTGGAAGGTGGCGGTATTAAAGCCATTAAGTCGGACGACATCGACGGAAAAATCGGTGCGATGTTGAAAATGCGCGACGAACATATTCCTCAAGTGATGGATGAGCTGGGTCGATTAGCGACCGCATTCTCAAGTGAAATTAACCACTTGCAATCACAAGGCTTAGATCACAACGGAAATGTTGGTGACCCGTTGTTTACTGATGTTAACTCAGAGCGCTTGGCGAAATCCCGTGTGGTCGCCGGCCCTCAATCAACCGCAGATATGGCGGTGTACATCAATGACATTAGTGCGTTAAAGGGTGGGGAGTATTCACTGCGTTACGACGGTGACAGTTACGCAGTGACCAAACCAAACGGTGAAACCGTCAAACTGAATACTGATGCTGGCAATGCAATATACATTGACGGCATGCGTGTCGAAGTGCGCAATGAGCCAAAAGTGGGTGAGCATGTGCTGCTTCGACCAACCCGTAGTAGTGCAGCACAAATGAAAGTCGAAACCACTGATCCAAAAGCAATTGCCGCACAAAGCTATGAGGCATCGACAACCTTTGCCCAAGGTAACGCAAAATTCGAAATTATCGATGCGGGCGACCTGCGTGAATTTGAAGTGGTGGTCTCACCTACGGGCGATCAATTTGCCGTTACCGATACCAAAGGCAATGTGATTATGGCTCCGCAGCCGTATCCGCCTACAGGGCCTGTTTCAGTGTCTTTGCCTAGTAATCACCCGAGTTACAAAAATGGCGGAGCAACGGTATTCGAGCTTAGCTCTGGTGCGCTGGCGAATGACAAGTTTACCGCTAACCTAGTCCCTTCTGAGGGTGATAACGGTAACTTGCGTAAGATGCAGAACATCCAAACTGACAAAAAGATGAACGGCAATGAATCGACGATTCTGAGTTTGTATTACAACTTGAATACGGACGTGGGGCTTAAGACTTCAACCGCAACGCGTTTGTCAGACGTCGCTCAACTAGAAAGTGAAGCGGCACAAGAGCGTGTGGCGTCGATCTCGGGGGTAAACCTCGATGAAGAAGCAGCAAACATGATGAAGTTCCAACTGGCGTATATGGCCTCTTCTCGTGTGATGCAGGCAGCCAATGACACCTTCAATATCATCTTGCAGTTGCGATAAAGGAGGCCTTAGATGTTAACGAGAATTTCTAGCTTCCATAACTACCAGTCAGTGCAGAACGACCTGCGCCGTCAGGAGAACAAGGTTCACCATAATCAGGAGCAACTTGCTTCTGGTAAGCAGTTGACCAAGCCGAGTGATGATCCACTTGCGACGCACTATATTCAGAGCATTGGTCAGCAAGAAGAGCAGCTAAAACAATATCTTGATGCAATTGTCTTAGTTCGTAACCGATTAGAGAACCAAGAAGTGGTGATTGCCAACGCCGAGCAATTCACTGATGAGTCGAAACGCATTTCGATGGAAATGATCAACGGTGCGTTTTCTCCGGAAGACCGCGCAGCAAAGAAGCGTGAGTTGGAAGAAATTGCGAATAACTTCTTGGCGCTTGTGAATACACAAGATGAGTCTGGTAACTATGTGTTTGCCGGGACGAAACCAAAAACACAGCCATTTTTCCGCGACTCTGATGGCAGTGTCGTGTACACCGGTGACGATTACCAGCGCAAGATGAAGATCGCCAGCAATATGGAACTGGGCATTAACTATCCGGGTAATCATCTGTTTTCGGAGATCCCAAACCCGTTTGGTGATTTCGAGCCGCAATACGATTTACAAGAAGGCTCTGAGCTGTTGCTTGGTCAAGCGACCAATGCATCATCAGACAATGCCAACTACAAAGTCACGTTTGTCGACATGAGCAACGGCAAGTTTGGTTACCAGTTGGAAAAAGACGGCAGTATTGTTCAAGTGGATGACTATTCACCGGTCGACGGGATTCAATACGAAGGCGTCAATATTCAGCTTAAAGGGCAGGTGACGGCGGGGGATAGCATTACGCTTGAACCACGTGAAACCTTTAGCGTTTTTGATGCGTTTCGAGAAACTATGTCTAGGTCAGACAGTTCAGTGTCGGATGCGTCAGCAACGGCAAAGCTTCACCAGATGACAGAAGAATTTCAAGCGGCCTTCGTTCACATGAACAAAGTCAGAACCGACTTGGGTGCTAAGTTGAGCACGCTCGATATTCAAGAGCAAAACCACGAAGATTTTAATTTGTCTCTCGCGAAAGCGAAGAGCAATTTTGAGGATTTGGATTATTCCAAAGCAGTGATTGAGTTCAGTGAGAACTCACGTGCGCTGCAAGCCTCACAACAGGCTTTTGGTAAAACAAAAGACCTGACACTGTTTAACTACATCTAGGACGTTCACAGATATCAATCTGTTGTGATTGTGCTTTATTTTGATGCCTTATGTGCCAAGCCTTAAGCGCGATAAATTGAGCAGAACGAACATGATTGTCGAGCAGATGCGGCACGATTTTACCGAAAGCGGCAATGCGTAAAGTGGCAATGTTAACGGCAACAGAAAAACAGTGAACCGATAGCAATACATGATGACCTTGCGTGGAATGAAAGCACAGGAAAATAGAACTAACTTGTTGTTTATTTGTTCGTTTTTAAAAGAGTAAATAGTGGTTAATAAGTTGGCACACAAATTGTATTAATGTCGGAAGAACAGACTTACGAGATTCTAAACCCTGCCTTATGGGCAGATTTAGCAAGTAATTTTTACGGTCAGTGCTTATCCAAATGAGAGTAAAGCAGGCCGCTTCGCAAAAGCTTGCGAACTCAAAAGGAGAGCAAAATGGCTGTAACAGTTAGTACTAACGTTTCCGCGATGACCGCGCAGCGTTATTTAAATAAGGCGAGCAACGAGCTAAACACCTCGATGGAACGTCTGTCATCAGGACATAAGATTAACAGTGCAAAAGACGATGCCGCAGGTCTACAGATCTCTAACCGTCTAACCGCACAGTCTCGTGGTCTTGATGTAGCAATGCGCAACGCGAATGATGGTATCTCTATTGCCCAAACGGCAGAAGGGGCGATGAATGAAGCGACGTCAGTGATGCAACGTATGCGTGACTTGGCGATTCAATCTTCAAACGGTACTAACTCTCCAGCAGAGCGTCAGGCGATCAACGAAGAATCATCAGCATTGACTGACGAGCTTAACCGTATCGCAGAAACAACCTCATTTGGTGGTCGTCGCCTATTGAACGGTTCGTTCGGTGAAGCGGCATTCCAAATCGGTTCAAGCTCTGGTGAAGCAATGATCATGGCGCTAACGAGCATCCGCGCGGATGACCAGCGTATGGGCGGTGTGACTTTCTTCTCTGAGAACGGTAAAGACAAAGACTGGGGTGTCGACCCGGCTAAAGCGGACCTAAAAATCACGCTTCCTGGCATGGGTGAAGACGAAGACGGCAACCCAGATGATCTAGAGATCAATATCAACGCAAAAACAGGCGACGATATTGAAGAGTTGGCAACGTACATCAACGGCCAATCTGATATGATCAATGCATCGGTAAGCGAAGACGGCAAGCTACAAGTGTTTGTTGCTCACCCGAATGTTCAAGGCGATATTTCAATCTCTGGTGGTCTAGCGTCTGATCTTGGTTTGACAGAAGATGCAGTGCGTACTTCAGTGCAAGACATCGACATGACAACTGTACAAGGTTCTCAGAACGCGATTTCTGTACTGGACTCAGCGCTTAAGTACGTGGATTCACAACGTGCTGACCTTGGTGCGAAACAAAACCGTCTGAGCCACAGCATCAACAACTTGGCGAACATCCAAGAGAACGTTGATGCATCGAACAGCCGAATTAAAGATACGGACTTTGCGAAAGAAACCACGCAAATGACCAAAGCTCAAATATTGCAACAAGCAGGTACTTCGATTCTTGCTCAAGCAAAACAGTTGCCAAACTCTGCGATGTCACTATTGCAGTAGTTTACCTTGCCTGTGTTCAATACATTCAGACGTGGATGGGAATGCAGGCTTGTGGCAAGCAACTTTATAATAGAATGTGCGGCTCTCTCATCTCTCACCTGCCAATCATTTTCAATGTAAGGTTGCACCCGGTGTGCCGGTTATGTGTTCATTTCTCTTGATCTCCACATAGGCTCTGGCTACCAACCTAGCCCCAGTTCTCTCAAAGGAAAAGGGGCTTTTTCTTTTCTATCTCCTAAATAAAACCTTCTTCACCTTCATCTAACTCACTGCTTTTTAGTGGCTTTTGATTGTTCTTTGCTCAATTTAGAACGCTCGGCTTAAGCTGCAGAAACTTGAGGCCTTTTTTCTATTTTTCTTCAATTTTTCTAGTCAAATCTCGCAAATTCATTTTTTTTGATTTTTTCCTAAAGCTTCTGAAATCCGAGTCGTTAATAGAAGTAACTTTGAGAGAACTACTTGGTTTTCCGAGACGTCGGAAACCGCTACATCGGAAAATCAATTGGAGAAATCAC
>NZ_JAPHPY010000070.1:0-21044 GCF_026241575.1 Vibrio sp. Sgm 5 | reverse complement strand
CTGAAACTCAGCATGTTGTTTAAGAACTGCTCAACATGGGGCTGCCATGTCTTCTCAGCGAATTAAGCAACAAAGCCGGATATAAACAGAATAAAAAAGTAAACTTCAGATTTACGATAGATCTATATTCGTATATTGCCTCCTATTTTCTAAAACTGCCTTTATGCATATTCAGTAATCAATGTTTTTTTCAGCCAATCAGTCGCAATACCGTTGGCTCGAATTTCTGATGTGATCATGTCCATTCGGAACAAGATTCCTTTTTCACCAAGACTAGTCTGGGTGACAACCACTTTATGTGAGTTTTTTCTCGCCAATTCCAATGGGACGATAACCCAACCGACATCTCTGCTTACAAGCTCTATGCTTGTCTCAATGTCATCAATTCTTACCTTGTTTACTTCTTCTAGATCGAGGAAGCGGTTGTCCAAATTGAATACGCTACTGCGTGTTATTTGAGTCGTGCCTACTAAATCACTTGGCACGACGACTTTATGTTGCAGAGGATTATCTCGTGCACAAATTAAACAGGTTTTCACGTAATCAATGGTTTGATATTGGATTGTACTATCAAAAAAATGTCGCCCAACAATCAGTGCTAAATCGACTTCATCCGCTTCTATCATGGCAACCAAATCTTGAGTTGGCCGCTTATGAAGTACCAATTCCACTTGAGGAAACTGTTGTTGAAACCCAATGATGATTTGTCGCATCTTGTCATCTACTAGCCAGTCATCAATGGCGACCACGACTTTATCCTCAACGCCTTGAGCCAAGTGTTCCGCATGGCGCAAAAACTTACTCTCTGCTGCGAGCATACTTTTGGCATAGCCGAGCAAATTTTCGCCCTCTGCGGTGAGTTTTGGTTTATAACCGTCACGTGAGAATAACTCGACCGATAAATCGATCTCTAAATCACTGATGGCATTGCTAATCCAAGACTGCGCTTTACCTTGTTTTCGTGCTGCGGCAGAAAAAGAGCCAAGCTCAGCGGCATTTACAAAGGCTTTTACTTTATCGGTGTTCATGCTTGCCTCGTCGCTATGGTGGGTAGATTATCGACAGCTTAGCGAGGTTAAAAGATAGACTCTATATGGATTTGTTATAGTGATTGAAGTGGTGTTTTTAGATAGAAGAAGTGAGGTTGGTTGTAATTTGTTGATATTTATAGGATATAAAAAATAAACGCTGAGCTTTCGACCAAAAAACTCAGCATTATCTATAGTAAAAGTAATATAAAGTTACATTTACTGCTCGTTTAATTCTGCATCTTCGCGCTTGATGACCTTGTGGCCATCTTCTGATACGCCTTGTTTCCAGTAACTGCTGAGGTAAAGGTTTTCACGTTCCACTTCTTTTTCGTTACGGAAGTATTGGCGTAGCGCACGCATCGAGTCGAACTCACAAGCACACCACACTGCTGCTTCACCTGTTTTCCATTCCAGCGAGCGAACTTTATCTTCGAGTGATTGCTCTGTGATCCAATGGATTTCCATACCTGCTGGTGCTTCGAGAGCTTGGATATCCGCTTCAGAGATCACACTGATCACCGCATAACCTGTTGCGTCCTCTGGTAGAGTGCGAATCTTTGCAGACAGTGCTGGCAGAGCAGTCATGTCCGCTGCCATAAAGAACCAATCTGCTTCTGTATTTAGGTTCGAGATGCTGCCTGGGCCTGCGATGTTAATGGTGTCGCCTTCTTTGGCAGACATTGCCCAACGCGCGGCAAAGCCACATTGTAAGTCTTTGGTGATGTGACGTACGAAATCGACTTCAATCGTGCATGCTTGTGGGTCGAAGCGACGAATGGTGTAAGTACGCATGACAGGGCGGTTGTCTTCTGAGAAGCCTTGAATATCGGTGCCGCCAGTTTCATTGAACAACAGCTTGATGTAGCTGCCTTCGCAATCTTGAGGGAAGTTGCCTAGCGCGTCACCTTGCAGGGTAATGCGCTGCATGTTCGGTGTGACGGCTTGTGTGTTGATGACAACGAGGCTTTTTGGTTGTGGTTTCTTTTTCATTTTAATTCACATTTCACTACGTTTGATAACTATTCTCTTTCTCATCTAAGATTAACAGCATCTCAATAAGGCAGATAGTGTCTTTATCTAAATTTACACTCTGATCTAAGAATCGGCGATTTAATTTCGGTACGCCTCGTTCAAATGAACACTTCGTCGTCCCGCTTTATAAGATAGTGACGGGACAATAAAAAAAGGGCACCGAAGTGCCCTTGAGAGAAGAATGGAGCTTGTTTACTGTGTTTGTTCTAACAAATGCGTCTTCAGGAATCGATCCATCGCTTGGTAACCATCGAGGCGGTTTTCAAGAGAGCGGAAGCCGTGACCTTCGTTCTCCTTAACGATGTACTCCACTTCAACGCCGCGGTCGCGCAGTGCATTAACGATTTGGTCAGATTCACTCTTCACCACTCGTGGGTCTTTCGCGCCTTGCAGAACCAACAGTGGAGCTTTGATTTGGTCTACGTGGAACACCGGTGAGTAGGCTTTCATCATTTTCGCATCTTCTGGATCTTCCGGATTGCCCACTTGCTCATGCAGCATGGCTAGGAAAGGTGCCCAGTATGGTGGGATAGAATCCATGAAGGTGAACAGGTTAGACACGCCAACGTAGTCGATGCCACATTTGTACAGGTCTGGCGTAAACGTCACACCAGCCAATGTCGCGTAACCACCGTAAGATGCGCCGTAGATACACACTTCGCCATCTTGTGCGTAACCTTGGTCAATCGCCCATTTTACGCCGTCCGTGATGTCGTCTTGCATCGACTGACCCCATTGCTTGAACGACTTCTCCCAAAACTCACGGCCATAACCTGTTGAGCCACGGAAGTTCATCTGCAGTACTGCGATACCACGGTTGGCAAACAGCTGAACTTCTGGTTGGAAGCCCCAATGGTCGCGTGCCCAAGGACCGCCGTGTGGCAATACCAATAGTGGTAAGTCTTTCGCTTCACGACCTTTTGGCAGTGTCAGATAACCATGAATGGTTAAGCCATCGCGAGCGGTATAAGTGATTGGCTTCATCTCCGCCATGTCTTCTGGTTTATGCCAAGGTGCGTTTGCAGCTAACTTCTCAAGTTGGTCTGAATCGCGATCGTAGTAATAGTAATTTGGACGGTCGGTGTCGCTGTAGGTCACGACAATCATTTTTCTCTCGTCGCGAGTCGTGTTGTTCACCGAGATTTCAACGCCCGGAAGCTTTTCTTGCAGACGCTCAAAAGTTTCTTCATAACCTTTATCAAGGAAATGGTATTGACGCTTGTCCGTTACATAAGAGATCGTCGTGAGCTTGTTCAGTGCGTTTGAGTAGCTCGCATTCGTAACGTCCACTTCTGGATGAGAGAAGATCTCGCGCACTTCTTTGTTCGCTTTCACATCATATTCAATGATCGCGGATTTATCGCGGGTAATACGAGAAGCAACATATAGGTTCTTGTTGTCTGGTGTGAACGAGATTGGCGAAAAGTCTTCTTTGAAGGTGAGGTTTTTCAATGGACGGAACTCTTCATCCACAGTGTCACGATAGAGGACTGCGGTGTTTACGCCGTCTGACGTCGAAATCACACGAATGTTCCCATCGTGGTCCGTACCCCAGTAACGCACGTTGCCTGGGTTTTGCGCAACCAGCGTGTTTTCACCGGTTTTCAAGTTATGACGATAAACATCAAACACCTGTCGGTTACGTTCGTTAGTCGTGATAAGAATGTCGTCAGGCTGGCTTTCTAAGGTGTCGATAACATAAGCCACGACACCGGACGTTGGTGTGATGGTTTTCTCTTCGCCCGTTTTTACGTTCACCGTAACGAGGTAGAAGTTTTCATCACCACCTGTGTCGCGAGAGTAGATGATGGTGTCATCGCCAACCCAGTAGTAGTAAGCGATGTCGCGATCGGCAATGGATGTGATGCGCTTGACTTGATCGGCTTTACCCACGGGATGAACAAAGACATTTTTACGATCTTGCCACGGTTTCATCATCGAAATGTAATCGCCAGCTGGGGAGATTTGGTAGCTCGATACTTCTGAATTACGGAAGAAATATTCCACCGGATATTCTGGCGGAATGACCTCTGCGGTCGTGGTGGTCGAGGTTTGGCTACAACCCGAAACGAGTAAGCCAAAAGCGGTAGCAAGAATGAGCTTGCGAGTACGCATTGTGTAACGCTCCTTGTATGACAGACCTGTCAGCATCGTGCTTGTCGGTCAGAGTGAATCGATTGTCGCGGCAAAATACAGCGCCGTGACAAAGCAGTGATGAAGTGCGCCTAATCGGTAAATTAGCTCAGGCGGATGCTTATTAAGTTTTTATGTTCTAGTCACTGCTGTTGCTACTATGACCCAATCCATCCGTGGAAGTGGCGATTATTTGTACTTACCGAACAAAGGACTAGCTAAAACTTGGCATAAGTCACACTTATCTTTCATTATTTTGTCATTTATATCATTGGGATAGTCGACAAAAGTAGAAGCGCCGCCATGCCATAGTTGAAGCCTTTTACGCGTTTAGACGTGGTCAACCAACGTTGAAGTTGCATGCCTGCCGCCGTCCAAAAAGTCACAGAAGGCAGGTTTGCTAAGCAGAAGATGCCGGCGATAAAAGCCAGTTCTAGCCAAGATCCGCCACTGCTGTATACGGTGATGGCAGTGAGTGCCATGGACCAGCCTTTAGGGTTCACCCATTGAAACGCCACTGCACCCCAAAAGCTCATTGGTCGGTAATCATCTTTGACTTCCGTTTTGCTGCTGGTTGCGATTTTGTACGTGAGGTACAACAAGTAAGTCAGGCTCATTACCTTCAGGATGCTATGCGTGATCGGATACGCATGAAACAAGCCCATAAGACCAATGCCAACCAAAATCAGCATCGCAGCGAAACCCAGTGTGATGCCTAACATGTGTGGGATAGTGCGCTTAAAGCCGACGTTAGCACCAGACGTCATAAGCATGATGTTGTTCGGTCCTGGAGTGAAGGTCGAGACAAACGCAAACAGTGCCAACGCACCAAGTTGATGGTATTCCATAATGTGTTCCTGCATTTCTGTTTTGCCTACACATAAGCGGGCAAGGGATTACGTTTTCTGACCGGTCGAGAACAATGATAGGTAGAAGCGCCATCAATTTTGTGCTTTTATTTGACGAATACTCACTCGCTAAACAACAAAAGAGCATCATGGATAGATTTGACGAAAGAATATTGCAAGCGCTGAAATCAGACGGAAGAATTTCCAATGTGGAGCTGTCTGAACGAGTTGGATTATCGCCATCCGCGACCTTGCGTCGAGTGCAAGATTTGGAGCGAAAAGGCGTGATCAAAGGTTATCGAGCGGTGCTGGATAATCAGCAAATGGGCGTCGGTTTTGTCGCTTATGTGTCGATAGGCTTGGCATCGCATTCCAAACACGCGCAACTAGGCTTTGAAGAGCACGTTCGATTTGTCGACCAAGTTGTCGAGTGCCACAACATTACGGGTTCAAATGAATACTTATTAAGAGTCGAAACTCAAGATCTTGCAGCGTACAAAGCGTTTCATGCCGATGTTCTTGGGGAATGCGAACACGTTAAAGCCATTACGACCATGGTGGTGATGGACACGCCAAAAGATGAGCGATAGCTCGTATAGAGAACATTGTTTTGTGGCACATCAATTTGAAGTGACTCGAAAGAGTCAGTCGAGTATGAGTAAAGTCCACATAAAATGCTGGAAAGCAGTCTGCAATCTGACAATTCCAGTATTTATTCTCACCTTCTAAATAATCGCATCCTGCTAGTTTTTCTACGTCGCTGCCCGGTTCGCGTGCAGTGGATCTGAAAATTTAAGGATGAATGATGAAATCATACGTAACCCTTCCTCTTGCAAGCTTGGGCGCAGTTGCGGCTTTAAGCTCTTTTAATGTCAGCGCTCATGGCTGGGTCGAGTTTCCAAGTGCACGTCAAAATACTTGTTATTTAGATGGCGGCTTTTGGACCAATGAAATCCCAAACCAAGCTTGTCAGGCCGCTTATGACGAGTCGGGCGCATATCCCTTCGTACAACGTAGCGAGATTGCTGCAAACGTGCCGAACTACCGCGATATGGCGCATGTGAAAGCGATTGTTCGTGACGGTGAACTTTGTTCAGCGGGTGATGCTGCTAAGAAAGGTTTGAATATCCCATCTCCAAATTGGCAACGTACTAACGTGACGCCAGATGCAAACAATCAAATCGAATTGGTGTTCTTCGGCAAAGCACCGCATAACCCGTCTTACTGGGAGTTCTATCTTTCTAAGCCAACATATGATGATGCGCAACCACTGACTTGGGATGATTTAGAGCTGATTGATACTGCTGGCGATGTGTATGTGGATGCAGAAAAACGCTACCGTATGCAGGTAACCTTCCCAGCCGATCGTTCAGGTGATGCGATTCTCTATACTCGTTGGCAACGTATTGATGTGGCAGGTGAGGGCTTCTACAACTGTAGTGACATTACCTTGAACGGCAATGGTACAACGCCTCCAACCGATCCAGTAGACCCAACCGATCCGGCAAACAACCTGACTGCTCTGGGTTACTTTGTCCCACAAGGCTTTGGTCCGGTAGAGGCGGGAGATACGGTACGCTTCCGCACGTTTAATGCAACGGGCAGCGAGATCGTCGATCTGTCACTACCAATCAGTGCAAACAACACCACAACGTGGGCTGCGGAGTTAGCTGACCAATTTAACTCGCAGCAAACGGGCGATTGGTACGTGGGTATTTGGCACGAAGCAATGAACCACTATATGTTCGATACCAACAACATCTACGCAAACCAAGTGTTGGCTCCGAACGCTAACTTTAGCTACGCGTTGTCATTGATTAAAGGTGATACCACGCCACCAGTTGAGCCGACCAACCTTTGGAGCAAAGATGCAGTGTACAACCAAGGTGATGTCGTGACGCACAATGGTCGTGAATGGACTGCGCAGTGGTGGACAACTGGCGAAGAGCCGGGAACCACAGGTGAATGGGGTGTTTGGCGTTAAGTTTCACTCGTTTCAAATACGCAAAACCCTTCTCAATTGAGAAGGGTTTTCTGTTTTAATTCAGGCTGTTTTCGCTTTGCCAAGGTTGCCAATTCATCATCGCATGGCTGGCTAATTTGAGCATCGGAATGTCTTCGTGGGTGTCGCCGTAAGCGTAAATCGTTTCGTATTGGCTCAAGTCATAAGCACGTTGAACACGTTCGACCTTTCTTTCCAAACTGCAATCGCCACTTTGGTAACGACCACTAATGTGTTCATTTTCGCCGAGTAACTCACTACAAAGTAATTGGTAGCCGTGCGTTTGGCTCCATGGTTTTAAGTAGGCGTTAAGTGACGCTGAGACCACGACTATGGTGTCGCCTCGCGCTTGGTGCCATTCCAGTTTCGCTCGGGCTTCTGGACGAATGTGTTTTGTAATCATCTCTTTTGCAAACTGGGCTCCTAACGCCTCAACTTCTTGCGTTCGTCTTCCTGCAAAGGCGATGAAACTAGCGATAGGGCGCATTCGTTTAGCAGGAATGACGCCTGCCTTGTAGAGTGCATAGAACGGCAGAATCACAATGTTTCCGACCCACTTGCGCAGGCCAAAAACAGAATAGCGGAGGAAGGCGCTAAACATATCCTCATCGGTGATGGTGCCATCAAAATCAAACAGTGCGAGAGAGGGCTTTTGGCTATCTGACAATCCGCTGCCTTATGGTTTAGTGTGCGTGTCCGTGAGAGAAGTTTATCACCATCACGCCCGCTGCGATAAGTGCCATGCCAATCCAAAGGCTAGTATCCATGTGCTGGCGGTAAACCAATTGCGAGATTAACGTCACCGATACAATTGCCAAACCTGCCCAAAGGGCGTGAACAATGCCAACTGGCATGCCGCCTTTCATCGCCTGCGCCAAACAGACAAAAGCAGCCAAGTGACCAATCAAGACAAGGGTTGCGGGCAGCGGTTTGCTAAAGCCATCAGTGGCTTTGAGTGCAACGTGTGAAAGGGCTTCTGCGCCCACGCCTAAAAGTAAGAAAAACCAGCTCATTGTTATCGTTCGTCATCGGTTAATTTGGAATGGGGCTAGTATATTGATGTCGAATGAAATGATAATCCCATAAAAATTCAAATGACTTTTACTTAGTTGTAATAATAAGCCCGTCTTACATACGCTTACATCAACTCGTTGCCGCAATCGTTACACTGCCGCCGTCTTGGTAAAGGAGCGTGTATAGATGCATAAAGCAATAGCGAGTATTGCGGTGATGTTTGCACTGAGTGGCTGTGGTGGCGAAGGAATAACGACAGACTCTGTGCCTAAATTTAAAGATCACAGAGCGAACTATGAGGTGGACGGTATCGTTCTGCTGCATCGTTCGATTACCGACACCATCAGCGATGACTTACTGGGCTTTGAGGCCGAGAACTTGTCTCGCAAAGTGACTTACACGCTCGATCGACTCTCACTAAACATTTTGCGTGACTTTAATGTGAGTACCCTCGCGGAGTTAGAAGCATTAGTCCCGAATGTTGGTGACAACAAAACTTCTCTGATTTTTGAGTTTCACTTGATGCGCCTAACACCTGAAATGGTGATGGTCAGCTCATCAAACGAGATTGAACACTTCTTCTATGAAGCGGACATCATCGAAACCCGTTTTGGTATCTCAACCTATAAATTCACTGAAGCACCAACGCGTGTTGACATGGTGGTGTATCTAGAAGGCATTGCGATTGAGGCGTTCAACCAAGGTTATCAAGCTGAATATGATGCAAGCAAAGGCACGTACAAGGTGCGTTTGCAGTACGACGATAATGGTGAAAAAAGCCAATATGATGAGCTGATAGTGGACTTAAACAATGATCAAGTTCGGCTGGAGATAGGCACAACGACGATGGAAGGGCTAGAAGTCAAAGACAGCGTTGAGCAAAGCCATCGATTCGAATACAACCGCAAACAAAACACACTCTCACGCCAATAACACGTTTTTATCCATGAACATTGAAGTGATGACTAGGTTCATTTCTGAGTAACGGTTGGGAGACTGGGTCGGAGTCATGACTTCAATTTCTTTTGCGCCTCACCTAGACCCTTTATTGCGCACATGGGGAAAGTTAGGGTTTCTTTCCCCCGTTTTTCTTTACCTGCTCGTCGGAATAACAACAAAGTCGAAAATCTAACGGTAGAAAACTGCCAACCAAATTGTCTCTTGTTCTGGGTCTGTCCAACTGACGCGATGCTTTGTATGCGCTGGAATGTTGATGTAGTCACCGGCTTCTAAACGTTTTACAGCTCCATCTTCATAAGTCAGTTCGCCTGCGCCTTGCAGCACCAACACCCACTCATGTTCTTCTTGATCGTACCATTCGTCCTCTGGCGTGGTTTGCCCTTTTGAGACAATACGCTCGATGCGTAGTTGTTTATGTGTGAGTAAATCTTCGAACACTTCTTCACTCAGATCACTGGGTAGGTCTTTAAACAGGTTCATAATGTTTCCTAAATAACGATCAGGCCAAATGGCGAGAGCAATTGTTCTTGTTGCCAGTCACAGATCTTAACACCGTATAAAGAGACGCGGCGAATGTCCAAGCCTTCTAAGTCGACGTGGGTAAGATCGCTCTCTTTTATATTAAAGCTGCCCCATTGTTCTCGACTGAATTCTCCTCTCGATAAGTCAGAACCTTTAAAGCTCGCGCCCATCAAATTGGCACCGTTCCATCGGTTTTCAAACAGGTCGCATTTCTCTAGCAGTGCGCGCTCAAAGTTGGTGTAAGCCAAGTTGCAGCCCGTGATGTAAGCGATACAGAAGAAAACCGTGTTGCTGACGCGATTAGCGAAGTTGGCACTTTGAAAGTTTGCGCCCTTCAAATCGCATTTGCGCAGTTCGATGCCGACGCAATCCGCGCCATTGAACTGAGACATAGCCAACATGCAGTTGCTAAAGCTGGCATCTTTCAGTTTGGCATAACGGAAACTGCAGCCTTCTATGTCGCTCGGTTGGATAAAACGGCAATCAATAAACTTTGCATCACTCAGATCGGCGTGGTCGAAATTGCACTGATAAAAACGGCAGTTTTCAAAGGTGGTGTTTTGCAAATCGTGATGAGAAAAGTCTTCTTGTTCGAAAGTGAGATCGGTCTTAATCATGGCTTTTTATCTTTTCCTTGTTCGGTTGGAAGCAGACTAACACCCTAAGTGGCTGATTTTCCAGAAATATAACTTGTTGTATTTCAGTGGCTTACAAAGGCCGAAAATCGCCAATTTAAGCGGTCAAATTGGCGATTTGAAGTGGGTATTTTTTGAAAATAACCCGAGCATATCGAGAAAAAAGTTTTGTTGAGCACAGAGGCTCTCAGAGGAGACGGAATGAGAACTGCGACGCACGCTTCTCACACGCACAGTTTGCATTACAGGATTGTGTCCTATTTGCATAATTTGTTGATCAATTTGGCGTTTTTGTATACGTAAAAGCTATATTTTTCACAAATTGATTTCCATCAAAATAGTAGGGTTTCTATATGCTAGATTGCGCGCAGCTCAAGAAAATAGTGATACTCGCGTGCTTCAAGGTTTTGGATTCATTAAGGAACTGCCCGAAAGGCAAGAGCGCAGCTGAGTACAAAAAGAAACAAAGCCCTACAAAAGGAAATAACAATGAAAAAAACAATCTGCAGTTTAGCAGTGGTTGCTGCGTTAGTGTCTCCAAGTGTTTTCGCTCACAGTGAAGGTGACTTCATTCTACGTGTTGGTGCGGCATCGGTTGTACCCAATGATAGCAGCGACAAGATCTTGGGTTCTCAATATGAGTTAGAAGTTAATTCAGACACCCAGCTGGGTTTGACGTTTGGTTACATGTTTACCGACAACATCAGTCTAGAAGTACTGGCTGCGACACCATTTAGCCATGATATCTCTACTGATTTGGTTGGCAAAGATATCGGTAGCACCAAACACCTACCACCAACAGTGATGGTTCAGTACTACTTTGGCGACTCACAAAGCAAATTCCGCCCATACGTGGGTGCGGGTCTAAACTACACCATCTTCTTTGATGAAGGCTTTAACGGTACAGGTAAAGGCGCTGGCCTTTCTGATCTGAAATTGGATGATTCATTCGGTCTAGCTGCAAACGTTGGTGTGGACTACATGATCAACGATAAATGGTTCCTAAACGCATCAGCGTGGTACGCAAACATTGAAACAGAAGCGACCTACAAAGCAGGTGGCGCGAAACAAAAAACTGACGTTGAAATCAACCCTTGGGTATTCATGATCAGCGGCGGTTACAAGTTCTAAGAAGAAGCAGTAGCAAAAGAACAACAATATTATTGGCATGACTTTTAGGGGCAGTTGCGGGGATTGCCCCTCTTTTTTTATTTCATTTTCTCTTATACCCATCTCTCCTTTCTCTTCCTATTTCTATGATTTTTCTATTTGTAAACGCATCGATTAAAAAATGAATTTTCTGTTAATTCTCGATTGCTGAGAAAAGCGAAAAATTACTATAGCTAGGTTTTGAAATTGTTCTGATAAATTCGATGACAAGCATTCGGTTAATTATTAATCGAACGTCAAAATAAATATTACAAAATGAAGCTAAGGACTGGCTGACTAAGGAAAATTACTCGTAAAGCGTGGAATTTTCACGCGAGTATTTTTCAGTTTTGCTGTCGTTAGCTGAGAAAAATGTCTTTATTTTTCAATCGATAGACAGGAAGAACTTAAAATGAAAGGAACCACACTCATTGCAGTATTTGCTTCGGCAGTATCATTGTTCTCATACAGTGAGAAAATAAGTGCGGCAGAGAAATTTATTACTATCGGCACGGGTGGTCAAACGGGTGTTTATTACGTGGCAGGCCAATCGATTTGTCGTTTTGTAAACCGTGGTGCGGCAGACCACAGTATTAAATGTAATGCACCAGCCAGTGGTGGTGGCGTGGCAAACGTCAATGGTTTGCGCAGTGGCGAATACAACTTCGGCATTATGCAGTCAGACCACCAATACAAAGCCCTAGAAGGTGTGGCTCCTTTCCAAAATAACCAACCAATGACGGACATTCGTGCCGTTTTCTCACTACAAAGTGAAGTGTTCACCATTCTTGCGCGTAAAGACGCGGGCATCACTAATTTCGACGATTTGAAAGGCAAGCGCGTCAACATTGGTAACCCTGGTTCTGGTCAACGCGACACGTTTGAGCAAGTGATGCAAGCAAAAGGCTGGTCACAAGATGTGTTCAGCTTGGTATCGGATCTAAAACCTGCAGAACAAGCTTCCGCAATGAGTGACAACAACATCGATGCAATGAGTTACTTCGTCGGCCACCCAAACGGCGCGATTCAAGAAGCCTCAACCACAACGGATGCGGTGCTAGTACCAGTGACTGGTCCTGAAATCGACAAGTTACTTGCCGAGCGTGCGTACTTCACCAAAGCAACCATTCCAGGCGGAATGTACCGTGGCAACCCGAACGATACGCAATCTATCGGCGGCAAAGCGGTGCTCTCAACCACAGCAGAGACGGATCCTGAGTTGGTGTACCAACTGACGAAATCTGTGTTCGACAACCTAGACCGCTTCAAGCGTTTGCACCCAGCATTTAAAGACCTGAAAGAATCAGAAATGATTGAAGTGGGTCTGTCTGCACCATTGCATGAAGGTGCGGTGCGCTACTACAAAGAGCGCGGCTGGTTGTAATTCTTAGAACCTTCAATTTTTAGCAAGCGCTGTGATGGGTTCGCAGCGCTTGCTTCTCTGTTGTTTGTGAGAAAATTATGGATAAGACGATCTCCACGTCCCATGCTGATACGCATCCGAGTGAGCTGTCGGCAGAAGAACTGATTGCCCAAGATGTGGGTGCTCGCCTGCCAACCGGAATCATGGAAAAACTGATTGCGGGTTTGGCGTTACTTTGGTCTCTGTTTCAACTTTGGATAGCGTCTCCGCTGCCCTTTATTGTTGGCTTCGGTGTAATGAACGACACCGAAACGCGCGCCATTCACCTTGGCTTTGCCTTGTTGCTTGCCTTCCTTGTCTTCCCTGCTTTTAAGCGCTCCCCACGCGACCGTGTTCCTGCCTTCGACATCATGTTGGGTTTGATTGCTTGTGCCTCTTCGCTGTACTTGTTTGTTATGTACGAAGCACTAGCACAACGTCCGGGCAGCTTAACCACTGAAGACTTTATTACCGCATTGATTGGTTTGCCTCTGCTTTTAGAAGCGGCGCGTCGTGTATTGGGCCCAGCATTGCCTGTGATTGCGTTGGTGTTTATCGGCTACAGCTTGGCAGGCCCATACATGCCGGGTTTATTGTCCCACCGAGGCGTGCAGTTGGATGCGTTGGCTAACCACCAGTGGATCACTACGGAAGGTGTGTTTGGTATTGCACTTGGCGTATCGACCAGCTTTGTATTCCTGTTTGTTCTGTTTGGTGCGTTGTTGGAACGCGCTGGAGCAGGGCATTACTTCATTCAATTGGCATTTAGCATGTTGGGTCACTTGCGTGGTGGTCCTGCAAAAGCGGCCGTCGTTGCCTCGGGCTTAACGGGTTTGATTTCGGGCTCGTCTATCGCCAACGTAGTGACCACGGGTACGTTCACTATTCCTATGATGCGTAAAGTTGGTTTCTCTCCGGAGAAAGCCGGTGCAGTGGAAGTGGCGTCATCGGTGAACGGGCAAATCATGCCACCTGTTATGGGCGCTGCGGCGTTTTTGATGGTGGAATACGTCGGCATCCCTTATGTAGAGATCATCAAGCACGCCTTCTTACCTGCTGCTATTTCTTACATTGCCCTGCTTTATATTGTTCATTTAGAAGCGCTCAAATTGGGCATGCAGCCGATTGATGCCGCACGTTCAAAACCTTGGCTAGCGAGACTCACGGGTTTTGCATTTGGTGCGGCGTTGATTTCTGGATTGTCGATGGCGGTCTACTACGGCTTAGGATGGTTGAAGCCAGTATTGGGGGACTTTGTCCTACCGGGGATGGCGTTGATTCTTGCGGTGGTGTACTTGGCGCTGCTAAAAGTGGCGGCAAACAATGAGCCGCTACCAGAAGAGGACCCAGATGCTCCGCTAGAACAGTTACCAAATACGCGCGCAGTCTTGCTGTCTGGTCTGCACTATCTACTGCCTGTGGTGGTCTTGGTCTGGTGTTTGATGATTGAGCGTCTGTCTCCGGGGTTATCTGCTTTTTGGGGCAGCGTGATTCTGGTGGTGATCGTTTTGACTCAACGTCCTTTACTGACTTGGATGCGTAAAGATGGCAAACACGATTACGGTAACTTCAAAGACGGTTGTATTGATTTGCGTGAAGGCTTGATTGCTGGTGCGCGTAACATGATCGGCATTGGTATCGCGACTGCCACCGCAGGCGTAATTGTTGGTGCGGTATCGCAAACGGGTGTTGGCTTAGTATTGGCTGATTTGGTTGAGATGTTGTCGATGGGCAACTTGCTACTCATGCTGATGCTTACCGCAGTATTGAGCTTGATTCTAGGCATGGGCTTACCAACGACGGCGAACTACATCGTGGTATCGAGCTTGCTAGCGCCTGTTATCGTCACGCTGGGTCAACAACACGGTTTGATCGTACCGTTGATTGCGGTGCACTTGTTTGTGTTTTACTTCGGCATCATGGCGGATGTAACGCCGCCAGTGGGGCTGGCTTCGTTTGCTGCTGCAGCGGTGTCGAAAGGCGATCCAATCAAGACGGGCTTAACCGCGTTTTACTACAGTCTAAGAACCGCAGCTTTGCCGTTCCTGTTTATCTTCAATACGGATTTGTTGTTGATTGATGTCGATTGGGCGCACGGTATCGCCATCTTTGTTATCTCTACCATTGCGATGTTGATATTCGCAGCGGCGACGCAAGGTTGGTTCCTGACTCGTAACCGTTGGTACGAAGGCGTTCTGCTATTGCTGGTGGCCTTTACCTTGTTCCGTCCGGGATTCTGGATCGACATGGTGGTGGACCCTTATCAATCGAGTAATCCTGCCCAGTTGGCACAAACGCTTGAGCCGCTAGAAGAGGACGGTGTGCTAAGAATGCGCATCAGCGGTGAAGATGCAGTAGGTAAGATACGAGAGTTCTCGGTGCTGTTGTCGGTTCCTGAAGGGGAAACCGGACAAGATAAACTGGACGCATTGGGTATCGCTACTTATCAGCAAGGTGAACAAACCCTGATTGATATCGTCAGCTTTGCTAGTCCAGCAGAGGCGGCAGGATTGCAGTTCGACCAACAAATTGTCGATGTGCGTGTGCCTGTTGAGCGTTATCGCAAAGAATGGATGTGGATTCCGGCAATGTTGCTGTTTGGTGTTGTGATTTGGCTACAACGCCGAAGAGTAACAGCGCAGCTTGCTACAGCACATTGATAGTTAAAGATAAATAACCATAAAGCCCTGTTAGAGTTAAGACTAACGGGGCTTTTTTCTGTCTGGAATATTCGCCAATGTGATTGTCTAAGTCGCGAAATGATTAGCGTCTTCTATACTTTATGCACATTTATACCCAAGCATCTCGAGGTTACTTGGGTACCAAGGAGTGTGAATATCTTTGCGCATCATTTGAACAAATTATCAACGCTCAAAATCGGATCTTAACCTTTCAGATCATCTTGTTGTTCGAAAGCGGAAAAATCCTACACTGATCACATAATTGAACACTTGGACAATATAAATGAGCGACGATATCGCGAAGAAATCCTCTTCGAAATCCAAACTGACCAAAATCCTTTTCCTTCTCGTTTGTGCTATCGGCTTCGGTGCGATGTACTGGTCTTGGCAATATTCTGATGGTCACCCAAGTACCGAAGATGCATACGTAAGAGCTAAAATCCTGTCTGTCGCTCCTCAGGTTCAAGGCCAAGTGATCTCAGTAGAAGCCAAAGACTTCCAAGTGGTGAACAAAGGCGATCTGCTATTAAAGATTGATTCTCGTCCTTATCTGCTCGCGGTCAAACAAGCGAAAGCAGCTTACCAATTGGCGGTGCAACAGCACGACGTAGCCGACAAGCAAGTGACGGAAGCGGTGGCAGGGTTGGATGCTGCACGTTCTAACCTGACCGAAGCGCAGTTGGAATACAAACGTACTAACTCGCTAGTGAAACGCAAATTAGCGTCTGACCAAGATTTGGATACTGCGAAGAACAAACTCGCTAATGCTCAAGCAAGCTTAGAACAAGCACGTGCAACGGTTGAAAAAGCAATCGCAAATCGCGGTGAAGAAGGCGCAGAAGCAGCGGTTGTTCAACAAGCGGCGGCGCAACTTGCACAAGCGGAATTGAACCTGAGCTACACCGACATCACTTCTCCTGTCGATGGCATCGCGGGTGAAATCAACACACATACTGGTTCTGTTGTCGGCATTGGCCAAACACTGTTCCCTGTGATTGTAAAAGACAGCTACTGGGTACGCGCAAACTTTAAAGAAACTGACCTAACGCACATCAAAGCAGGCATGCATGCTGAAGTCGTGATCGACATGTACCCAGATGTGGTTTGGGATGCGAAAGTGGAAGAGTTGTCGCCAGCAAGTGGTACCTCTTTCTCATTGATGCCACCAGAAAATGCAACCGGTAACTGGGTGAAAATCAAACAACGCTTCCCTGTACGTTTGACGCTTGAAGTGCCTGAAGGTGCACCACAATTACGTGTGGGTGCAAGTTCTGAAGTGACTGTTGATCTGAAAAGTAACGCACAATGAGTAACGAGATTACGGCCGACAAACGGGGAATAGCCACCGTCGCCGTGATGCTTTCGGCCATCATGGTGCTGATAGACATGACCGTTGCTAACGTGTCGCTTTCACACATGATGGGCGCGTTGGGCGCAACGGCAGACCAAATCACTTGGGTGCTAACTGGCTACAGCATGGCTGAGGCGATCTTTATTCCGATGACCAGTTTCTGGGTATCGCGATTTGGTGAGCGCAAAGTCATGCTGGTTGCGGTCATCGGCTTTGTGATTGCCAGTGCTTTCTGTGGGCAAGCGGGCTCACTCGAAGAGATGGTGGTGTTCCGTATTATCCAAGGTGCGTTTGGTGCCTCGGTTATTCCACTGGCGCAATCTACATTGGTTCAGATTTACCCTTCTGAGCAAAAAGGCAAGGCGATGGCTATCTTCTCCATCGGTATCTTGCTTGGTCCGATTTTAGGCCCAGTGGTGGGCGGTGTGATTACTGACAACATCAATTGGCGTTGGATCTTCTACGTCAACTTGCCATTTGGCTTGGTGTGTACTGCGCTGATTTATCGCTACATCCACATCAGCAACAAATCCAAACCGAACTTCGACTGGTGGATCATTGGTTATATGGCCCTTGGGGTTGGTGCGTTGCAGTTCGTGCTCGACAAAGGTAACGACGAAGACTGGTTCAACTCTCGCATTATCCAAACCGCGGTGCTGCTGGCGATCATGGGCTTAATCATGTGGATTTACCGCAGTTGGAAGACCAAGAGCCCCATTGCGCCTCTGTGGCTCCTCAAGGACAAAAACCTCATGGTCTCGTCCTTGATGATGGCGGTGGTGTCGATGGCTATGTTCGGCTTGACCACTCAGCAACCGATGTTGCTCGAAAGCTTATTGAACTACCCAGTATCCACCACGGGTATGTTAATGGCACCACGGGGGCTGGCGTCTGCCTGTATGCTGATATTGGTGATTGTGATTAACCCACAATTCGATCCAAGGTTGAAGATTGTCTTTGGCTTAACCTGTATCGGTATTGGTAGTTATCTCATGACCTTGTACTCCATGGAAATCGATACCTTCTGGATCGTGATGCCAAGTATGATTCAAGGTATGGGCTTAGGTTTGACCTTCTCGACCTTATCGACACTGGCGTACATGACATTGCCAAAAGAGCAGTCGGTGGCTGGGGCGAGTATTTTTAACCTGTTCCGCACCATTGGTAGTTCGTTTGGTATCTCGATTGCGACTACGTACCAATACCGTGACAGCCAACAGCAATGGCATGCTTTGGGAGAAGGCTTTAACCCTTATAACCCAGTGTTGCATGACTGGGCTGCGAAACAGGGATTATCGATTACCGATCCTGCGGCATTGGAGCAATACCAGAACATGCTCCATCAGCAATCGCAAATGGTGGCCTTTGTGCACACCTTCCAGTTGGTTGGGGTGATGTTCGTTATCATGATGCCGATGCTGATATTTATCCGCTCAAGGTAAACCTCTAAAGCCAAACAAAAGCGCCCTTAACTCAGCCAGTTAAGGGCGCTTTTTTGTCTCTGACTTTTCTATCGGTTTTCGAGCAATTAACCGAAGGTCACTTCACTGAAATGCGGATTGTCTTTGAGTGCTCTCATCGCAATCAATTGTTCGGTTGGGAACGAAATGTGCTCACCATCGATATCCAAAAATAAGCACTCTTGTCGTTCAATATCGTAGCCTGTATCAAATGCGCCGCCTTGATGTTTCTCACCGTTTTTGAGGGTGATTTCTACGGGCAGATTAAACATACAGGCGATTTCAATAAAATCGTATTGGCTGCAGGTCACCATAACTTTTCTCCTTCTCTCTTCCTTATCAAGACCGATAAAGGACCGAAATACTTCTCTGAAACCTAATCTTCATCTTACGCCCTATTTTGGTCATGAAAAAGACATACAAGCAGGCTTAACTAAAACCATAGTTTAGTGAACAAGACGTAGATAGGACATGTCTGAAACGACACTTAAAAACACGTACTTGGCTCGTGAGCGCGCAACGCAATCACTGATTACTCCTCACACTTACTACGCGGAGTTGGCGCATCGCATTAACCACTCACCTCAATTTGAACATGGACGCGTCAAAGACAAGATGCCAAATGTGCCAAGCCCTCAATCTTTTTGGCAAGTGTGCTGGGCCTACATGGGCGGACGTTCGCCGCTCAGTCCCGATAAACAGTTGCCTTATTCATCGATAGAGCCGACGCGGTTTAAACAGCGACAACAAGCGATGCGAGTCACTTGGCTCGGGCATTCCACTCTGATGATTGAGACAGATGGCGTGCGCATTCTGACTGACCCTGTATTCGACTATGCGTCGCCTTTGATTGCTAAGGCATGGTTTGAGCGCAATATCCCCAATACAGCCGTACGTGATAGCTTGCCGATTCCGGATGTCATCGTGATCTCTCATGATCACTACGATCACCTCGAAGCTTCGACCATACGTTACTATTCTGATAAATCCGTAACATTTTACGTGCCACTCGGTGTCGGTAAGCATCTGATTCGTTGGGGCGTGAGACCTGATAACGTGGTGGAATTTGATTGGTGGGAGAGCGTTCATTACGCCAACGTTGAGTTGATATGCACGCCAGCCAATCACAACTCAGGGCGCACTTATCTGGATAAGAATTCGACCTTATGGGCTTCTTGGGTAGTAAAAGGTCAGCAAGAGACCCTCTATTTCAGCGGCGACAGTGCGTACGATAGTCACTTTGCACAAATCGCCCAGCGTTGCGGTCCGATTGATATCGCCTGTTTGGAAGTCGCGGCAGATGTGAAAGGCAACCAAGGTTATCCGGTTGAGAACTGGGGACACATGCAAGCGCATCACACCGTACGCGCATTCAAAGATCTGCAAGCGAAGAAGTTGCTACCTGTACACTGGGCAACGTATGAGTTGTTTACGCACAAATGGGATGAACCCATTGAGGACTTGATTGAACATTGCCAAGCCGATCACATTGAACTTATGACTCCGATGGCGGGAGAGAGTATTTACGTGGCAAAAGAATATAAAAATAAATGTTGGTGGCAGGCCAATAAATTATGTGAGCAAGCTAGAAAAATACGGGTATAATATGACGGCGCTTCAATAATACCTCGGTTAATTTAACTAACTTTCTTGCTCCTTATAACAAGCTTTTTACTGGTCACTAACTCGATGAAATACCAGCCACTCGCGAATATTCTGTGATCTCAAGCGAGACTAAATTTTTAAGTACAGTTTTTTGATACTTCCCACCTAAGAAATTAATCTCTCGATAGAAAAATTTTACTAAAAATCTAAGTGAACTTAATTTTACGCATCAAAACAATTATACTCGTCGCCATACTGATAAGGCTTAAAATAACTGGTCAAAGTGTGAACGTAATGAGTAAAACTTGATCAGTTAACAACAAGTAAAAGTCTCATCATTGAAATCGATTTAATTGATAAAGAATGCTGGTGATAATTGGAAGCAGCATCACAAGAGTAGGATTCTCTTGAATATATCATCAGGGATGCTGAAGAAATTAAAACAGGCATTGTTAGATGAATAATTCTGCAACGTATTTACTTGCTGCTTTACGAGAAAAAATTAAAGAGAAAGGGATTTGTTATTCCGATCTCTCTGCCGGAATGGGGATTCCTCTATCAACCATTAAGAGACAGTTACACAACACGTCTTTAGGGTTGGACAAAATACTCTCGTATGCCACTCATTTAGATACTGACTTAGTCGAATTGTCCATGCGTGGTAAACAGCTGCAACAAGAGAACGAGCAGTTTATCACTGACATCAACAGTGAAATATTTCACCAGTATCCGTACTTGTTTGATTTCTTGTATTTATTGCGTCGGAAGGAATGGTCTCCGCAAGATATTGCGAGCAAATACCAATTAACCCATACCTCGATCACACTTTATTTCCGTGCATTGGAAATGATGGATTACATCGAGCTAAAAGGTGAGGCCCAATACCGCTTTAAAGACCAAGGTCGCTTTATTTTCAAAGAAGGCTCTAAGCTCGATACTTTGTTCGCTAAGCGCTTTCGAGATGAAGTGTTCAGCCATGATGTGCGACCACCGATTTGCATGGGACGCATTGCTATTACTGAAGAGCAGGAAGAAAAATTGGCGAATGAGGTGTACAACAAACTGATTGAGTTTGATGTGCAGAACAAGAGCGGGGAATGCAGTAAGCGACTGAGAAACGTCTTGATGACTTACACGCCGGGTGGCTTTGTTGCTTAATTCGGTTGGAAGACATGGCAGCCCAAAGTTGTTCAGTTATTAAGCAATATACTGAGTTTCA